>JAOZPY010000152.1 GCA_029932495.1 Desulfobacterales bacterium | reverse complement strand
CGGCCGTAATGCTGGGAGGCGATCACCGCCGCCGTCGGGCCCGATTCGATAATTCTGACCGGAAACTGCCGGGCGGTTTCCACCGAGGTGATCCCGCCGCTGGAAAGCATGATAAACAGCCGGCCTTTGAATCCCAGTGATTCCAGCCGGGAGGTCAGCCGGGCCAGGTATTTTGCCGTAATCGGCTTGACATAGGCATTGGTTACCGTGGTGCAGGTTCTTTCGTATTCGCGAATCTGGGGCAGGACTTCAAAAGAGGTAGACAAAGACAGGTCCGGAGCCTGCTGATTGACAATTTCTTTAATCGCTTTTTCATGCACCGGATTCTCATAGGAATTGATCAGGCATACGGCCAGCGACTCAATACCCTGCTCGAGCAAATCGGCAAGAACCTGTTCGGCGTTGTTCGCGTCCAGCGGTTTGATGACCCGCCCGTCGCTGGTGATACGCTCATCGACTTCCTTGCGAAGCCATCGCGGTACCAAGGGCAGTGGATACTCGGAAAAAATATCATAGGCGTCATAGCGAATTTCACGGCCCAGCTCCAGCACGTCACGAAAACCGCCGGTGGTGATCAGCCCCGTCCGGGCCCCCTTGCGCTCGATGATGGCATTGATCACCAGGGTGGTGCCATGAATAATCTCATCGATTTTAGGCATGAATCCGGGGCTGCGTTCCAGCATTTCACGGATGCCCTGTTCCACCGCATCGGAAGGGTCCCCCGGCGTGGTCAGGCATTTATTGATCGTAAACTGCCCGGTTTCGTTGTTTACCAGCACAAAATCCGTAAACGTGCCCCCGATATCACATCCCAGTCTGTACGATTCGTTCGCCACGAATAATCCCCCATACTGAATTTGGAAGTCGGAATGCGGAAGTTGGAATTTTTATTTGGATTTTTTACCGATGGTGGTAAAAATTGCGACCAATTCATCCGCTTCCACAAGTAATTCTTCTAAAAGTTTTCCCCTCGCCATTCCAGATTCTTTTATTAGCTCCAACCAATAAAGCGATTCATCGGATTCCTGCTCAACGATACCGATTTTTGCTCTAAATTCAGCCTTTGATCTTGAACGACTGGATTCTCTATAATTCGCTCCTACAGATGTTCCTGATTTCAGTAATTGTCTGCCGATAATTTCAGATTCTTTTGTTCGTGGAAGAGAGGCTACAAATCGGATAATCTTTAACGCAAAATTTTTAGTTCTTCCCCTTAAATCCTTATCACTCAAAATTCACGTTCTCCCCATTCCACCTTCCGCCTTCTTTTTATTCCCCCTTCCACATTCCGCATTCCCACTTCCCACCTCAAAAAAGCCCCGGTTCATCCCACTCACCGAAAAGATCACGAAATACACCGGCCATCTCCCCCACCGTAGCATACGCCCTGCAACAGTTCACCAACAGCGGCATGACATTTTTGCCCGCCCGGGTACCCTGCTCCAATTCCTTGAGTGTTCGGGTGACTTCACGGTTATCACGGGTTCGGCGAAGCTCCTTGAGGTTTGAAATTTGCTGGTCAACCCAGGATTCATTGTACTGGTGCAATTCCACATCAGTCGGCTGGTCCGCTTCATCAACATACTTGTTGACACCGACTTTGATGTATTCGCCCTGCTGAACCCCCTTTTCATATTCATATGCCTGGCGGGCGACCTTGCGCTGGATAAATCCGGTGGCCACCGCGTGAACCATTCCCCCGATTTCCTGGATCTGTTTCATCTCCTCGATGATTTTTTCCTCCATCTGTTTGGTAATTGTTTCGATGAAATAAGAACCCGCCAGGGGGTCCACGGTATCGCGCAGACCGACTTCGTCCATGAGAATCTCCAGGGTGCGCAGTGAAAGCAACGCCGCCCGGGGAGTGGGTATGGTATAGGCCTCGTCAAAGGAGCACAGGGCGGTGGTCTGGGCTCCGCTCAACGCGGCCCCCAGGGCGTAGTAAGCACCTCGCATAATATTGTTTTCCGGCTGATTCTTGGTCAGCCCGCTGCCGCCGCCGCCGAAAAGCCCGCGCAAAAACAGCTTCTTTTTTTCCTCAACCCCGTATTCTTCCCGCAGCATTTTAGCCCATAGCTTGCGGGCCGCCCGAAATTTTGCGATTTGCTCCCACAGGTTGCCAAAAACATTCAGATTGAAGGAAAAGCGGCCGACGAAGTCTTCGGCCTTCATGCCCCGCTGGATCACGTTGTCCATGTAAGCCTTGGCGATCTCAAACGCATAGGCAATTTCCTGGGCCGGGGTGGCCCCGGATTCGCGGATGTGGTAGCCGCAGATACTAACCGGGTTGCAGCGCGGAAGTTCTTTGACCGCGTACTCAATACTATCGCCGACCAGGCGCACGGCATCCTCCACTGGAAAAATCCAGGCCCCACGGCCGATCATCTCTTTGAGAATATCATTCTGGGGAGTCGCGCTGATCTTTTCTTTGGGATAACCGGATTTTTCGGCCACGGCCTGGTACATGGCCAGCATGATTGAAGCCACAGCGTTGATGGTCAGCCCGGAACCAATGCGATCCAGTGGGATGCCCTCAAAAGCGACCTCAAAATCGCGCAGCGAGTCCACTGCCATGCCGACACGGCCGACCTCTCCCAGTGCCTCGGGGGAGTCCGAATCGTAGCCCATCTGGGTGGGGAGATCAAAGGCCACGTTCAGTCCGGTCTGGCCATGGGAAATCATCATCTTGAAGCGCTTATTGGTTTCCTGGGAAGTGCCGAAACCGGTGTACTGGCGCGTGGTCCAGGCCCGGCTGCGGTAACCCTGAGGATGCAGGTTGCGGGTGAACGGATACTGACCGGGATCTCCCAGGTCTTTTTCATAGTCAAACCCCACCTCCTCGAGATCTTTCGGAGTATAGACCGGCTTTACCCGGATGCCGGATTGGTAAATGACCTCCTCGATGCCGTCTTTTCCATTCTTAACGTATTTTGCAACACCCATAATTTTCCTCACCCTGTACCGTGTTTTCAAAAGCTGCGAATTAAAAGCGATAAAGCCGTAACCGAAACTGTCCAGCTCACAGCCGATAGTTATTAAGGATCAGGTCCTTATCTTGCTATGGGATAAGAGCTGCCGGCTATCCAACAATTTCCTGTATTTCGCTGATGATCGCATCGAAAGGCATCCCGCCGGGAAAAACGCCTCGGATACCCAGCTGTTTTAAGTGCGGGACGTCCTGTTTAGGGATGACACCGCCGACCACCACGGGAATATCCTGGATCCCCTCGGCGGCCATGAGCTCCAGCAATTTTTTGCAAATGGGAATATGCGCCCCGGACATGATGCTCAGGCCGATCACATCAACGGCCTCCTGCACGGCGGTGCGTACAATCTGCTCAATGCTTTGATGCAGTCCGGTGTAAACCACCTCCATCCCGGCATCGCGCAAAGCCAGCGCAATGACTTTCGCTCCACGATCATGGCCGTCAAGCCCCGGCTTGCCGACAAGAATCTTGATTTTTTTTTCGCTCATCAGTCTGCCTTCCCCACATGCACGGTTAGTTCTTCTGATTTATGTCGAATGCTTTCAACACCACATCCTGGCCCCGCAAGATATGCTCCCGGACCAGTCGTTCGACCTTGTCCGCTTCCCGTTTGCGCATCAATGCCAGCATCTGCTTGTGGTCTTCATTGCTGATATCCGCCATTTGAACTTCCTTTAAAATCATCTGTCGGAAACGAAAAATCTGGTCTCTCAGGCCATTGATCATGTGAATCAGTCGGGGACTTTTGCTCAGTGCGTAAAGCAGGTCGTGAAATTCCGTGTTGATCTGCGGCAGGGGCTTCATCTGCCTTTTATCCAGGCACTGCTGAAACGCTTCGATCTTTTCTTCAAGCGCTTTGAGTTCACCGGTCTGATGCTTCGTGGTGGCCAGTCGGGCCGCATAACCCTCCAGAATACTGCGAATACCGAAGGTCTCTTCGATATCATCACGGCTGAGCCCCAGCACCGTGAAGCCGCCCCGAGGCTGTCGCTCAATAAGCCGTTCGCGTTCCAGTTTATGAATGGCTTCCCGAACCGGTGTCCGGCTGATTCCCAGCATGTGGGCGATGTGGCTTTCCACCAGCCATTCTCCGGGCGTTATATCCCCCTTGATAATGGCATGTTTCAAGTTTTCAAAAACATGCTGGCCCAGGGATTTTCGTTCCTGCAGCGCCTGCATCGATCGGGTGTCAAAACCTTTGAGGTCAGCTTTTTTTTTCATAAGCGGCTCTATCGCTGTTTTAGATAACCCCTTTTTCCTTCAAACCGGCAAGCTCATCGGCGGAGTAACCGAGCTGCCGGCCGTAAATTTTTTCGTTGCTCTCACCAAAACGTGGTGGAAAAGTCATCTTCCGCTGCGAGGCTTCAAGGAAAGGCGTCATGTTCGGCGGCGGCGCCAGGGTAATCCGGGTTCCGGAAACCGGGTCCTGGGCGTGCAACAGTCTTTTTTCAACCAGCGGGTCGGCGATCACTTCCGGCACCGTCTGAATCTTGCTGATGGGCACCGTAATGGAGGTAAACAGCTCAATCAGGGCCTCGGAGGTATAATTGCGGGTAATTTCATTAATGGCCGCGTTAAGGTTGTGGACATCTGCAATCCGACCGGCATTTTTCTGGTACTCCGGCCGGTCCAGGGAGGTAAATATTTCCTGGGACACCATGGTTTTCCATTGCCGATCATTTCCCACCGCCAGGTAGACATATCCGTTGCGGGTCTGATACACCGACACCGGGCAGAAAAATTCATGGGTGTTGCCGCGCCTAGAAATGGTTTTGCCAAAACTATCCGTCAGGGTGATGGGAACCGTCAGCCACGATACCGATGATTCAAACATGGCCAGATTAATGCAGCTGCCATCGCCCGTGAGCTGCCGTTTGTAAAGGGCTTTCATCAGCAGTCCATAAGCATGCTCACTGGTGCCCATGTCAGGCAGCGGAATCCCCAGGACCTGGGGATCTCCATCGGCTTCGCCGGTCAGCTCCATTAATCCCGAGCGGGCCTGCAAAATCGGGTCATAGGCGGCTTCGTTGCTGTCCGGTCCGAAACCGGTCACTCCCAGCCAGATAATATCCGGTTTGACGGCCTTGAGTGCCTCATAGCTGATGCCCAGCTTCTCGTAATTGCGCGGCAGTTGGTTGGTAGCAAAAATATCGACTTTCAGCCCCGCGATGAGTTTACGAAAAATCTCCTGACCTTTTTCTTCGGCCAGGTTCAGGGTCAGGGCCTTTTTACCGGCATTGATGCACAAAAAATAGGCATTCATGCGCTCTTCGGACAGCACGTTGTCGCCGATCATCCGGTTGGGATCACCGTATACCGGGTGTTCCAGCCGGATAACGTTCATTCCATCCTGGGCCAGGCGAAATGTCAAATAGGGCAGTACGGTCGCCTGTTCGAGGGATAATACGGTCAGATCCTTGAATAACTCCATCAGATTTCTCCATTCAGCATTAAAGTTGGACCGGCGGGGGCTTTCGAATTATTGTATACGGTATACAACAAACAGATGTCAAGAATTGTTTTGGTGCTTTTTGTGGATATTACAGCCGAGACTGGTGAAACTGAATAGAGCGTGAAGTGGGGTTTGTTCATCTCGGCCTTATCGACCTTTAAACTGCGGTTTACGCTTTTCTAAAAATGCCAGGCGGCCCTCTTTGAGGTCCTCGCTGAGAAAAGCCTCGCGGGTGATGGCTTCGGCCTGGGACAGGTTTTGCGAATCCCGTGCGACGGACTCCAGCAGCAGGTTCAACACCCGTTTGGTGCCTTTCAGGGCCAGGGGGGCATTGGCGGCAATCTCGCCGGCCATGCGGTAGGTAAATGATTCCAGCTCATCCGGGGAAACCAGGTAGTCCACCAGTCCCAGCTCCTTCAAGCGCTGCCCCTGATAGGTACGGGCGGTAAAAAATATTTCCCGGGTGTTGCGCAACCCGATGACCTGGATAAAGCGCTGCAACCCGCTCCAGGGATATACCAGTCCCAGCCGGACCGGCGGCATGCCCATGCGGATCGTGTCGGCCCCGATGCGAATGTCGCAACAAACGGACAGCTCGCAGCCGGCGCCAAAGGCCAGCCCGTTGAGCATGCCAATCACCGGATACGGATACTTAACCACTGCATTAAAAAGCGCTTCTACGGGGTTCAGCGTCTTTAATTTCTCATCCACATCCGGCGCATCCCGGGTTGGCAGAGAACCGATATCGTATCCCGAGCAGAAAGCCTGCTCACCGGCCCCGCGGACAATGACAGCCCGCACGGTATCTTCGGCGGCCAGCTCGGCAAAGGTCTCCCGCAGCTTTTCAACCAGTTGGGGGGACAGGGAATTTTTCTTTTGCGGTCGGTTCAATGTCAGTGTGCAAACATTGTTGGAAATTTCGGTCAACAGAATCTGGTTTTTCACGGCGGCTCCTGGTATTTTTTTGGTGCATGGGCATTCGCTTCAATATCCGCATGGACTGGCATACCATAGCGCACAGGCAAGCTTGATTCAATGCAGATTGCAAAAATTATTTCTCCACAGGCCATCCCCATCACTTCCAAGGCCGGCATGATTTATCCCGATCCATTTTTGATGAAATCGTAAAAAGTCGATTTTCTCGCTTGGACAAGCCTTTTCGGGAGCTGTGAAGGGTTTCGCTAAATTTCAAGAACTCGTCGCAAGCTCCTCAAACAGCTTGAAATT
>JAOZPY010000151.1 GCA_029932495.1 Desulfobacterales bacterium | reverse complement strand
CAAAACGCATATTGCGCTCAGTTTATCGCAGGTTGTCTGGACTTTTTAAGAACTTACAATATTTGTAACTTTACAAAAAAGTTGCGTCTGACCCGCGCAATATGCATTTGGGTCTGGCTGCCGTAGCAGGGGATACTCAGGGCCTGGGCGTCCTGAAGATATATCGGCTGCTGCCAGGCATAACTTTAGGTTTTCGGTGGAATTGGAAGTGCGGCCGCTCACAGACCGGTGGAAGGATGCAGATAACTGATCGCCGGCTTATGCACCGCCCGGGATGCCAGTTCAAAAACTGCCAGGCCGGGCGGGCAGGATTGATGGTTAGGGGGTGGTTTCAAACGGGACGGTTTCCAGCACGTTGCCGGAACTGTCCTGGATTTCCACACGCCAGGCGCCGATTTCCTGGGGCTGAATAATCTTGGAGCTGTAAGTGCGCCAGCTTGGTGGATTAACGTTTAGTGCCACCCGTGCACGTTCGGTGTCACCGTAGTACCAAACATGGACAATCTGGGTGGCATCCTGGATATTTGTTATTTTGCTCAGGCAGTACAGTTTGCCAACAGATACCGCAAAGCTGGTGCCGGGGTCCACGGCTTCACGATTGACGATCTGCTGGCAGATGACCGCCGATGCAACCGTTACGGTGTTGGACTGCTGGGCTTGGGCGGCAAGGGGAATTAAAAAGCAAGAGGCCACAATGACAACCCGCACACCCGTAAGCAATAAAAAACGTTTCATAAAGCTCCTCCTGATTTGGAAAAATACCCGTTTAATCTTAAGGGCCTCCCCATTCCGCACGGACGGGAAGTTGCCGTGCAGGACCGACCGGGCGACATAAAAAGGGGACAAAAACAGCCTTGTCCCCCTTTTTCCCCCGTGGTCGGTTTACGCCGGAGGCGCAACCCGATATCCTGATATTATTCTACAACAGATTTGATTAAAAATGCAAGTAAAACCTGCTGGCCCATCACCGGTTATTGGTCCGTATTCTCCTCAGGACTGGGTTTGACATTGCCCTCAAACTTAGGTGGATTGCTGAAATATTTATCCGGGTCATCCATCAGGGCCTCCAGCCGGTAACGGTAGTAGCCCAGACGCCTGATTTTGTTTCTCTGGGAGCCGAAATATTCCAGGGGTTTGGCTTCAAGCTCCCTGATGATGGCCTCCAGCCTTTGCCTTTCAGCGTTGATTTTTTCTTCTTTTGTCGGTGGGCGATTGCGTTCAGCCGCCTCCTCCTGGCGTTTTTTCTCCTGCTGTTCTTTCTCGTAGCTTTCATCTATTTCCTGGATGAGCTTTTGCGTGTCCTCCTGTTCGGATTCGATACGCTTTTTATCTGCCGCTTCATCATGCTGGTATTCGGGTCCTAGGACTTGAATGTCGTCTTCATCGGCAGGGGGTTCATTGCTGAAATGCTTGATGCCGCTTGCATCAGTCCAGGTATATATCTTGGCGCCGGCAGGGCAGACCCACAACAGGTTGAAAATGAGCAGGAATAAAATAATGGCTGTTTTCATGAGTCCTCTTCTAATCATTTTGTTCAATAAACGACCTTAACGCTTGCATTTGCAATGGAGAAATTTTATCGAATCTCACACCGAATCCCTTGGGTCCGCTCCATGCAATTTTGCCGGCAAAGCTAAATGGCTGTTTCTGATTGGGCAAAGAAAATTTCAGCAGCATTTGCCTTCCCAGGGGGACCCGTTCATCAGTTTCGATAAATACTCCCCCGATGCTGATGTCCAGGATATAGCTTTGATAGTTGCGGTCATGAATGCGGTAGCTGGCATTGATCAGGCAGGGTTTGCGGGGATTTTCCCGCATGGAGGCCCCGGTTTCTTCCAGGTTTATAGTGTGGATCGGAAGTTCGACCTCCGGCTGCCGGCCCATGTGCTCCAGCAGAATAATTTGCTGTTCTTCGGTCATTTCAACGATCAATTTGTACAGCTGGTTGCTGACATCATTGCCGACCAGCTGCTTGAGCAAAATCAACTGCTGATCTTTGGGCATGGCATTGACCAGCCTGAACAGACGCGCTGTAGTGCCGAATTTGCCGAGTTCCGGGTCCGGGGATGTCATGCCAGACTCCTTGTGCCTTGTTGCGTTTCAGCAGTTGATGGCTGTAACTTCAAAACCTCATCGAAAAGCGGCGGCAATTACGATAAGGTCATGCATGCTTGGTTTTTAATAAAATTTTAATAGCTTACAAGGAGAGTGTCAATATTATTTTTTTCTTTCTTTTTTTTCCGTGCAACATCATGGGAACAACCAATTGACACTGCCGTTGCTTTTCTTTATGATTCTTGCCAGACAAACCGGATGGATTGCATGGGTGACAATTCGTTTCTTGCCTTCCATTCCACCCACAGGCTGTGATGGCCGTTGACTTACCGTAAAAGGGGGATGAAACCAATGAAACAGCTGCTTAAAACTGTGTTTTATGACAAGCATGTCGGGCTGGGGGCCAGAATGGTGGATTTCGGCGGCTGGGACATGCCGGTACAATATGAATCCGGTATCGTTCAGGAACATCTGGCCACCCGCAGTCAGGCCGGGGTTTTTGATGTTTCCCACATGGGTCGGTTTATTATCAGCGGCGAAGGGGCGCTTGACTTTTTGCAGCATGTGCTGACCAACAATGCGGCGGCCATTGAGGTGGGAGAGAGCCAGTACACCATGATCGCTGATGAAAGCGGAGGGGCCATTGACGATGCCTATCTGTATCGTTTTATCGAGAACGAATACCTGCTGGTGGTCAATGCCTCCAACCGTGACAAGGACTGGCGGCACCTGGCGGCTTTTGCGGACCGTTTCGCACCCGTGAACCTGGCTGATCGCACAGAGGCGTTGGCCATGGTGAGTCTTCAGGGACCAAAGTCAAAGGAGATTGTGCTGGGTCTCATTGATTCCGGCAGCCTGCCTGAACCACTTCGAAACGCCCTGGGTACGGTTATCATTAATGGTTGTCGGGTCCTGATCGCCCGTACCGGCTATACGGGTGAGCCGATTTGCTTCGAACTGTTCATTGAGCGTCCGGATGCTCTCATGATATGGGATCTGCTGCTGGATAGGGGCGCGATGCCCGTTGGGTTGGGGGCGCGGGACACCCTGCGCCTTGAAGCCGGGCTGCCGCTTTATGGCCATGAACTGGGATTGGATGCCGATGGCCGATCCATCCCAATTTTTGCCTGCAACTTGGCCCGCTTTGCCGTCAGTTTTTCGCCTCTTAAAGGAGAATTTGTCGGCCGTCAACCCCTGTCCCGACAGTTTGAAGCCTTTAAAAGAATTGCTGATCGCAATTATTCCCTGCGGGCGAATCTTCCCCGGCTGATCCAGCCCTTTGAACTGCTGGGCAAGGGCATTGCACGGGCCACCGCCGGGGTCTACCGAGGCGGCAGGAGCGTTGGTTATGTCACCAGTGGTACCATGGTACCTTACTGGCAGACGGAAGGAGTCGGACTTTCATCCCGGCCGGGAAAAGAGCGCAAGATGAGAGCCATCGGCCTGGCCCTGGTAGACAGTGATCTGGTTGAAGGTGATATCCTGCAGATTGACATCCGGGGGAAAAAAGTAGATGCGGTGATCGTTCCTTACTTCATACGCAACGAGGCACCGCCGTATTGCTGGCCGATTACCGCCGCGCAGCTGCGGGAGGAGAAAAAAACGGTTTGTGCCGGACAACAGGCGGCCGACAATGTTCACGCCCTGGTGCAAAAGGCGGCCGCCAACACGATCTGGCGCCAGCAGCACTGCATCAACCTGATTCCTTCCGAACAAACCCCTTCACCTCTGGTCCGGCTGCTGTCCATTATGGATCCGGCCGGCCGCTATGCGGAGCACAAACCGGTCAAGGCTTTTAAGGAAGCCGATGTTTTTTATTACCAGGGCACGGATTTTATCGGGGAAGTCGAGCACCTGCTGAGCTGCGAATTTGAGAAATTTCTCGAATGCCGCGAGGTGGAAGCCCGGGTAATTTCGGGGCAGATGGCCAATACGGCGGTTTTCAGCGCCATGGTAGACTATCTGAATCGGGTGGACCGCAAAAGTGAACAGCGCCGCATCCGCAAGGCCATGAACAATCATATCATCAAGGGAGGGCACTTGAGCGCTCAACCCATGGGCGCTTTGCGCGATTTCGTCATGCGCGATCCCCAGTGGGAGAAGCCGGCGGTGGTCAACTTCCCGGTGCTGGCTGATAATCCGTACAAAATTGATGTAGGCGCCACCCGGGAATTGATGGCCGAACACCGGCCCGAGCTGATCATTCTGGGCAAGAGCATGGTCATTCACCGGGAGCCGGTGAGCGAAATACGGGCCGCTATCGATGAACTGTCGCTGGACTGTATGCTGATGTACGACATGGCTCACGTGCTGGGACTGGTCGGACCGTATTTCCAGCAACCCTTCAAGGAAGGAGCTGATATTGTGACCGGCTCCACCCATAAAACCTATTTTGGCACCCAGCGCGGCATCATCGCGGTTGACTGCAGTCCGGAAGATGCGCACTATGAGTTATGGGAAGCCATTCAGCGCCGTGCCTTTCCCGGCAGCATGAGCAATCACCACTTGGGTACCCTGTTGGGGCTGCTGCTGGCCGCCTATGAAATGAATTATTTTAAAGATGAATATCAGCAAAACGTGCTGGCCAATGCCCGGGCTTTTGCCCGTGCGTTGAAGGACTGTGGCCTGGACGTAGCCGGCGATCCGCAGATTGGCTATACCGAAACCCACCAGGTGATTATCAATGTGGGTTATGCCAGCGGCCCGGAAATCGCCCGGCGTCTGGAAAACAACAATATTATTCTCAACTACCAGGCGGCTCCGGAGGAGGAGGGCTTTACGGCCGCCGGGTCCCTGCGGACCGGGGTCCAGGAGATGACGCGCTTCGGCATGGGGCCGGCCGAGTTTGAGCGACTGGCGCAGTTGATGGCCGATGTCATTTTAAGCAATGCGGATGTCAAAGAGGAGGTCAGCGCTTTTCGCGGTGGTTTTGTCGATATGCAATACTGCTTCAGCGGTGATGAGTTTGATGACCTGGTGCAGAAACTGCATCAACTTGTCTGATGAGTCTTTTACGAACGGCCCCGGTGGCCCTTAAGAATATTTTTAATGGACTTGAGCAATGGCGTTTTAATGTGAACCCGCAAAAGCAGATCGCCGGGCCGTCCGCCGTCTTTGCCTTCTTTGCCCATTGAGGCAAGCCGGATGATCTGACCCTCCCGGATGCCGGGCGGGATTTTGACAATCAGCTTTTTGGATTTCTGGCGCAGGTAATAGGCATAGGGCCCGCCATTGCGGGAAAGCTGCGGATCCAGGTAAAGATGGCCATGGATATCGGCCCCGTCTTTAGGCAACGCAACGCCGCTTATTTTTTCCAGCAAAAAGCGGGATATTTTTCCAAGACTTCCGTGGGGCAGACTTTGCGGCCCCGGTTGGCTGCCAGGTTTGAAATGGCCGCCGAAAACATAGCCCCGTCCTGAAATTCCCGATTTTTTGAATTCAAACTGCCGGTACTGCTGACCGTAAAATTCCTTGAAAATTTCGTTAAACCCCCGCACCCCGAATGAACGGGCCATTTCCTCAAAGATGTGATTGATGTCCGACCCGCTGAAAATGTCCTGCTCCGAATAGTTTTTTCTGAACTGCGAATAGGCTGACGCGCCGAATTGATTGCGCAACATGTCGTATTCACGCTTTTTGGTCGGATTTGAAAGCACCGCATAGGCTTCATTGACCAGTTTCATCTGCTCGGCTGCTGACGGGTTGCCGCGGTTGCGATCCGGGTGATACTGGAAGGCCTGCTGGCGGTAAGCCTCCTTGATCCGGGTTACGGTGGCATCCGGTGCGATGCCCAGCACTTGGTAGTAATCGGCCTGTGTCATGGCTGCCTGCCTAAGTTGAGTGTGCCGCTGGCGGCGAAACTGGAAAGTACCAGCCAGGCCTTGGCGTCAAATTTTAAATCCGGGTTGCCGCACAGCCGGGCTGCCCGGGCTGTCGAGACAAGTTCAACTTCGATGGACTCGGAACCCTCGGTAAAAGCCGCGGTAGGCGTGCCGTCGCATTCGACATGGACCATGGAAACCGATTCGTCGGTCATGCCCGCCGAAGAGTAGATCGGCGGACTGCTGCTGACAACACGGGTGACCTCCAGCCCGGTTTCCTCTTTCAACTCCCGGCAGGTGGCCTGCTCGATGGTTTCGCCCTCATCGATCAGACCGGCCGGCAGGCCGTATTCCACACCCGCCAGCGCCACCCGGTACTCCCTGATGATAACAAGCCTGTGCTTTGCGACGTGAAACGGCACGATCACCACGGCATCGGGTGTTTCAAAGCCGCCGCGGATGCATTTGGGCTCTTTTGCCCGGGAAGTGACCTGCCACCACCGCGGGCGGCCGTTTTTGTCAACCCATTGAACCTCAAACAGGTTGATCCATTTTAAATCCGTCAGTTTGCGGACGTTAGTAATTTTCATGATAAATATCCAATAGTTAGTTTCTATTTTTAATTTTTCAATCAGCTGCGTTAAGACCAGCGTAATATGCACTTTGATCTCGCTTTTTGTGTCCATTTAGGGCGCTGTCGACGGTCAACAAAGTCCAAGGTGTGAATTGACCGGGGCATGCTATTTTCTTCCAACCGGTATGAAACCATACCGCAGCAGCGTGTCCCCTG
>JAOZPY010000150.1 GCA_029932495.1 Desulfobacterales bacterium | reverse complement strand
GAACGTATTTAAAATACCCGAATTGAAAAAAAGGATCATCTTCACCCTGGCGCTGTTAATGGTTTACCGTGTCGGTGTACATGTGCCGGTTCCGGGCATCGACAGTGTCGCACTGGCCTCTTTTTTCGCAAGGGCCCAGGGGACGATATTCGGTATTTTCAACATGTTTTCCGGCGGCGCTTTTGAAAAGCTATCTGTGTTTGCACTGGGAATCATGCCATACATCAGTGCCTCGATTATATTGCAGCTGTTGACGGTGGTCATCCCCCATCTGGAACAGCTAAAAAAAGAGGGAGAACAGGGGCACAAAAAAATTACCCAGTACACCCGCTATGGCACGGTCCTTCTCAGTGTCATCCAGGGTTTTGGAATCAGCGTTGGCCTTGAAAGTATGAGCGCTCCCGGAGGGGCGCCGGTTGTTTTGATACCGGGCTGGGCCTTTCGGATAATGACGGTGATCACGCTGACCGCCGGCACGGCCTTTATTATGTGGCTCGGAGAACAGATCACCGAACGGGGTATTGGAAACGGCATTTCGCTGATCATCTTTGCCGGCATTATTACCCGACTGCCGGCTGCCTCGGCAAACACGGTCCGCCTGCTGGCCACCGGCGAGATGGGAATTTTCGCCATCTTGATTTTAGCTGTTTTGATGGTGGCGGTGGTCGCCTTTATTATTTATGTTGAACAGGGGCAGCGTCGCATTCCCGTTCAATATGCCAAACGCGTAGTGGGGCGGCGGATGTACGGGGGGCAAAGCACCCACCTACCGCTAAAAATCAATACCTCCGGGGTGATTCCGCCAATTTTTGCCTCATCAATTATTATGTTTCCGGCGACCATTGGCAGTTTTATCAAAATCCCCTGGATCCAGAACGTTGCCAGTGCGATGCGTCCGGGAAATATTGTTTATGAACTGTTGTTTGTCGCCTTTATCTTTTTCTTCTGTTATTTTTACACCGCAGTTACCTTTAACCCGGTGGATGTGGCTGACAATATGAAAAAAGCAGGCGGATATATTCCGGGCATCCGTCCGGGCAAGCGTACCGCGGATTATATCGACAAAGTGTTGACGCGCATAACGCTGGGCGGCGCTGTTTATGTGTCGGCGGTCTGCGTGCTGCCGTCCATTTTAATTACGCGTTTCAATGTGCCGTTTTATTTTGGCGGTACGGCCTTGCTCATTGTGGTTGGCGTGGCCATTGATACGATTGCGCAGATGGAATCCCACATGTTGAGCCGCCACTATGAGGGGTTTTTGAAAAAAGGTGGCGGCAAAATGTCCGGACGCATTTAAACCGGCACTGGTTTTGTGCGGGGGGTCGGCTGATCCGGGCAGGCGGCCCAGTCAATGCGAAAAATTGAGACGGGAGTTTTCAATGGCCAAAGAGGAGGCGATTAAGGTAGAGGGAGTTGTACTTGAAACATTGCCCAACGCAATGTTTAAAGTCGAGCTGGAAAACAAACACCAGGTACTGGCCCATATCTCAGGGAAAATGCGCATGCATTTTATTAAAATCCTGCCGGGCGACAAGGTGACGGTTGAACTTTCACCTTACGATTTGACACGTGGAAGAATCACCTACCGGTCAAAGTAGTGACCATGAATAATGACTAACGAAGAATGATTAATGAAGCTATTCTATCATTAATGCTTCAATCTCCATTCGATAATAGTCAATTGTACGAGGAGCAGCTGAGATGAAAGTCAGAGCGTCCGTTAAAAAAATATGCCCCAAATGCAAAATTGTTAAACGCAAGGGGGTCGTGCGCGTAATTTGTGAAAACAAGCGACACAAACAGCGACAAGGTTAGAGGAGGATAAGTTTTGGCAAGAATTGCGGGGGTTGACTTACCTAGAAAAAAGCGAATTGAAATCGGTTTGACATACATTTACGGAATTGGCAGGACCTCATCGCAACGCATACTTTCGCGGTTGAAAATTGATCCGGATACCAAAACCGACGACTTGACCGAAGAGCAGATTAATAATATCCGTAAAATCATTGACAGCGATTACAAGGTTGAGGGTGAGCTTCGTACGGAAGTCTCCATGAACATCAAACGATTGATGGACCTGGGGGCATACCGAGGACTTCGCCATCGCAGATCACTGCCGGTTCGTGGACAGCGGACCAGTACCAATGCGCGTACGCGCAAAGGGCCGAAACGGGCAGCTGTTAAAAAGAAGGGCGGCGTCAAAAAGAAATAATGATTTTTAAACCACCTCTGTCATCCCGAGCAGCGGGTAGATGTTGACATCCATCTATGCCGGGACCACTTAACAATAACGGTAGGAAAGTAACCCATGGCGAAGAAGACAGTTCGTACCAAGAAAAGAGTAAAGAAAAATATTGCCAACGGCGTTGTTCATATTCAATCGACGTTTAACAATACCATCGTCAGTGTAACCGATACGATGGGAAATGTTGTGGCCTGGTCCAGTGCCGGCGTCCAAGGGTTTAAAGGGTCACGTAAGAGCACTCCTTTCGCAGCTCAGCTAGCAGCTGAAGATGCCGCCAAAAAGGCCATGGACCACGGCATGCGGAGTGTGGAAGTATATGTTAAAGGGCCGGGTCCCGGAAGGGAGTCCGCCCTGCGTGCATTGCAGGCCGCCGGGTTTAACGTCGTGATGATCAAGGATGTAACGCCCATCCCGCACAATGGCTGCCGGCCGCCGAAAAGACGAAGAGTATAAAATAGTTGATTGGTTAAATCGTTGATTAACTGAGTCGGTTCTTGTTTGAATAGTAAGTGGTAAATTGAAAATATTTTCATACCAAATCAACCAATTAACCAGTCAACAAATCAACTAACGTTGGGGAGGAAGATTTGGCACGATATACAGATTCCGTCTGTCGGCACTGCCGACGGGAAAATTTAAAACTATTTCTCAAAGGAGACCGTTGCTATTCGGATAAGTGCGCCTTTGATCGACGGGGGTATCCACCCGGAGAGCATGGAGAACGCCGGGGCCGCAAGATGTCGGATTATGGTATTCAATTGCGGGAAAAGCAAAAAGTCAAGCGCATGTATGGCTTATCAGAAAAGCAATTTCATCTGTTTTTCCAGCGGGCTGACAGGCAAAAAGGCATTACTGGTACAAATCTGCTGGTGTTGCTGGAGCGCAGACTGGACAATGTGATCTATCGTCTTGGTTTTGCCAGCTCGCGTGCCCAGGCGCGACAGATGGTTCGTCATCGGCATTTCACGGTCAATGGGAAAAGGGTCGACATTCCGTCTTTTCTGGTTAAAATCGGTGATACGGTGGGATTGCGGGAAAAAAGCAAGAAGTTGCAGATCATTCAGGATTCCTTGGAAGCAGTGGTACGCCGGGGGGTTCCGCAGTGGCTAGATCTGGAAAAAGACGGCGCGCAGGGGATTGTCAAGGCATATCCGGTACGCGATGATTTAACCATGCCGATGCAGGAGCAGCTGATTGTTGAGCTTTACTCCAAGTAGCCTCAGCCAGCGGAACTCAATTAAAAACGAGGCCCGATGATCGACCCTGGCGGTCATAGAATCTGAAAACCTGAAATTATCAGGAGAAGAAGAAGATGGCATCAGACGAGCTTATGTACATGAACTGGCAACAACTGATAAAACCGGAGAAGGTGCAGGTCACCAGCAATCCATCTTACGGCAAGTTTGTATGTGAACCTCTGGAAAGAGGATTTGGTATTACCATAGGCAATTGCCTGCGGCGAATTATCCTTTCTTCACTGTACGGTGCGGCGGTTGTATCGGTTAAATTCGATGCCATCATGCATGAATTCAGTGTTGTCCCGGGAGTTTTGGAAGATGTTTCTGAAATTATTCTGAACTTGAAGCAGGTGCGCTTTAAAGTTGCTGATCCTGAGGCGAAGACCGTGCGCATTGATGCCAGCGGTGAGGGGGAAGTGACCGCGGGAGACATCATCAGCGATGACGGCAAGTGTGAGGTGCTCAATGCCAAGCAGCATATTGCCACCCTGTCGGCAAAAGCCGAATTGAAAATGGAGATGAAAGTGCATGTTGGCAAGGGTTACTGCCTGGCCGAGGCCAATAAGGATGAAGATGCTCCTGCTGGCACAATACCAATTGATGCCGTTTTTTCACCTATTAAACGGGTTAATTACACCGTGGGCAACGCGCGGGTTGGCCAGCGCACCGATTATGACAAGCTAACGATGGAAGTGTGGACGGATGGAAGTATTCAGCCCGAAGATGCCGTTGCCTATGCAGCTAAAATACTCAAAGAACAAATGTCGATTTTTATTAACTTCGACGAACAAATTGAGCCCGAGGCAAAAAAACAGGACGATGGTCAGCAAAAGCCGCTCTTCAATGAGAACCTTTATCGTAGCGTGGAGGAGCTCGAGCTTTCCGTACGCAGTGCAAATTGTTTGAAAAATGCTGATATCAATAAGATTTATCAACTGGTCAGCAAAACGGAAGCCGAAATGCTAAAAACCAAAAATTTTGGCCGCAAGTCTTTAAATGAGATTAAAGAAGTTCTGTCTGAAATGGGGTTGTCTCTCGGGATGAAGCTGGAGGGATTTGAACCGCCCGCGGAAGACGCTGAGGAAGGAGAATAAATAGGGCTATGAGACATCGCAAAGCTGGCCTTAAACTGAATAGAACCCCGAGTCATCGCAATGCCATGTTTCGCAATATGGTAACTTCTTTGCTGAAACATGAACGCATCCGGACAACGGGGGCAAAAGCAAAGGAACTTAGACGCTGGGCGGACCATGTGATCACGCTGGCCAAACGCGGCGATTTACATGCCAGGCGACAAGCCCTGGCAATCATCAGAGAAAAAGATGTTGTCCACAAGCTTTTCGAGCAGGCTTCCGAGCGATTTGGCGGAATATCCGGAGGTTACACCCGCATCGTAAAGCTGGGCCGACGGCCTGGAGACGCTGCACCCGTGTCAATGGTTGAGATAGTGAGTGTTGCGCCGGCGAAAAAGAAGAAAGCCAAAAAGAAAAAAACCAAGGCAGGCGCGGCTCCGAAAAAAACAGCGGTCGAAAGTAAAACCGCAACAGGTGAAAAGAAGCCAAAATCGGCTAAGTCAAAAGATGTTGAAGTAAAAGCGGAAAAATCTTCTGATAAGAAGGTCAGAGAAAAAACTAAAGCTGAGGAAGACGCTGCTAAGCCGGAAGCCAAACCGGCTGCAACGAAGAAAACCACCAGCAGAGACAAAATTAAGAAAAAGCCGGCAGCCCAATCTGCAGCCGAAAAGAAACCGACGGCTAAAGCAAAATCGACCAGCACTGCCAAGGAAGATAAGTCTGAAAAGAAGGCCAAAAGCGCAGCCCAAAAAAAGGAAGCTGACGATACCGGGAAGAAAAAGGCGCCTGCCAAGAAAACCAGCAAAGATAAGAAATAGCGGCTGCACCTGTTTTCGATCCGGCATTGAAAAGATGCAAAAAGCCCTGTCATCATTTGAGGTGACAGGGCTTTTTTTCTATTGTGCACGGCTAAAACATTTGTCTTTCGTAAAAAAGGTGTGGTCACTTTTGTATTTGGAGCTCTGAATATCGAATGGCGAACAAGGAATTTCGAATTTCGAAGTAATGAATCGCTGCTTTTCGTTGATTATAACGATTAAAGAAGATAGAATTTTTTTCTTAGTTATCAATTGCAGGAATTTTTTCAAGGGCCTCCTCGGCCGCCTCTTTTATTTCCTCATCAAAATTTTCAGATAAAACCGACTTCAGCCAGGCTATTGCCCGGGGCTCCCCGATTTCACCGAACATATAGAGAATATCACCTCTTATCTGATCGGCCACTGCGTCAAAGCGTTGCCATAATGGGGTTAACATCTCAGCAGCCAGAGCGCTGTTTTCAGCGGCAATGGTTTCCAGCACGACCATCGCTCCCAGGCGAAGCGACCACTGCTGGTGGGTCAGAAGATCATAAAAGGCCGGGAAAATGCTGCCCGCCCGCAGCATCATTGATGCAAGCTCTTGGGCGCGCCCGTCTTTTATAATTGTTGCCAGCGAAGATGCGCCCAGAGATTCCGGTGCGCGGGTGTTGATGACTTCAATGACTTCATCGATTGGTATGGATCCGGTCCAGCGAAATTGTCTGTCCAACAGCAAGGTGGGAACGGACTGAATGCCGTCGGCAGCCGCCGGTTCAGGGAAAAGGGTTCCGTCCACAATGGTCAGTTCCAGATGATTATCGGCAAGGGACAGCGGCAGCAGGCGCAGGACCATCTGGGGACAATAGGTGCACAAGGGTACAATATAAAGCTGCATGGAAGCCGGTAGCCTGTTTTTTGCCAGCAGGTTTGCAACCGGTGATGCGGCACCGCTCCAATCACTGCCGCTAAAAGCCTTGATTGCCTCGAGAAACGGCGGCAATTCATTTCCGGAGGGAAGCGCCCGGTAGCGCAGTCTGTCGCTAATAAGCATGGATGGCAGGTTGCCAGGCGCTCCCTGCTCAACGTTGATCCGGATGGCAGGAAGCAGCCGGACCAGGGCCTCACAGTAGTCTGAAAACAGCCCATCGCTTTGATGGCCGGTACGGTACAGGGAGATGGTAACCGGCTGTGTCAGGAGTCTGTTGAGGCGCAGAATCTGTTTTTCTTCCAGGGGGCTGAACATGTACGCACCAATATCACAGGCAGGCGGTGAAATCAAATGTCGTGGGACACCGACAGTGGCAATGTCATTGTAATTTCTGTAC
>JAOZPY010000149.1 GCA_029932495.1 Desulfobacterales bacterium | reverse complement strand
ACCGCCGGCACCAGCCAGATGTTGTAATCGCATAACATGACCACCAGCAGCGCCAGGTAACCGTAATTGCTGGAAATGGCCGGCAACAGCCGGTGATAAACCCCGCTGACCTGCAGGCTGCCCGCCAGTCCGGCAAATCCACCGGCAAACACCATGGCCACGATCATGTAGCGGGCCGGCTTGAGTCCGAATAGAAAAGCGGCATTCGGATTGTTGCCGATGGCTTTTAGATTCAACCCGATCCGGGTGTAGCGCAGCAGCAATCCGGTTGCTACCAGGGCAACGATAACAATCACCAAAGCTGGGGGAGAAAGGCGCAACGATGACAGCTGGGGCAGCCACAATGCCACCGGAAAGGTTTCCGTTCCACTCATGGAGGCCACCCCTGGCCGTCGCCAGGGTCCGAAAATCAGCCAGAGAATGATCCCCTGGGCCACAAAATTAAGTCCCAGGCCGGCAAAAATTTCGTTGACGTCGCCCTTGGTTTTTAAAAACCCGGCAATCAGTGCCCAGACAGCTCCGCCGATCATACCGGCAACCAGAGACATTGCCAGAAACAGCCCGGGGGCCTGGCTCTGAAGTCCAAAGCGCAACAGCGCCGTGCTGAAAACCGCCCCCATCATCACCTGGCCTTCCACACCGATGTTCCACAGGCCAATGCGGAAGGTAAACAAAAGTCCGCAACCACACAGCGTCAGCGGTATCCAGGCCTTGATCACATGGGAAAACTTATTCCAGGAACCCAGCGATCCGCGCAAAATGTGATAGTAGGCACTGATCGGCGGCGCACCTGAAATCAGCAGCACCAGCGATGTGAAAAAAAACACCGCAAACAGTGTGATCACAATCTGACGGGTCTGGCGAAGATAGGCATTCACAATTAAATGTCTCGAAATTTCATGTTCAAAAAATTGCGGTCACCGCGCACAATATGCACCTTGGCCTCGCTGCCGGTGTCCATTGGGAGCGCCATCGATGTTAAATTGTAAGGTGTGAATTGACCGGCGCATGCGTGCAGTACGCCCAAAATACACACCAGAGCAATAAAAATATCCCACCGGCGCGGCGTGGACCGCAATTGATCGAAATCAGCCGACTGCAACCTTGCCCGCGATGGCCCGTCCCAGCGTCTGGACATCCGTCCGGGAGGCCTCCACATCCATGATCATCCGGCCGTTGAAAAAAACCAGCACCCGGTCGGCCACCATGAGAATCTCATCCAATTCCGAGGAGGAAAAAACGATGCTTGTCTGCTGCTGACAATAAGCCTGCAGGTGTTGCCAGACCCAGTTGACCGAATCCACATCCAGACCCCGGGTCGGGTTTTCGAGCAGCAACAACACGGGGGAGGACGGCAGAAAGGAAAGCAGCAGGCGCTGCTGATTGCCACCGGACAGATCCTGCACCGCGGAATCCGGCCGCCCCTTGATCCGAAACCTTTTAATCCGTTCGGCGGCCGCCTGCCGGGCATGCTGCCACGGTACCACCAGTCCTTTGCGGTCGGTCAGCAGTGCAAAATGTTCGGTGATGCTCAAACCGGGTATCAGGCCTTCTTCCAGGCGGTCGGCCGGCAAGAACGTCACCCCTCGGTGCCGGAACATATGATGATCCCGACGGCTCATGTCAAAGCCTTGCAGCCGGACGCAGCCCTGGCTTGGCGGCTTCAACCCACCGGCAAGCCGTAAAAAAACACCCTGCCCGCTGCCTTCAAGACCTGCCAGGCCAACGATCTCTCCCTGGCGGATGACCACATCACAGCCTTTTAGTCCGCTGCGGCCGCCAGACCCGGAAACATCCTGCATCACCAGCACATCGCTGCCCGGTGTCTGCCGATAGCGTTCAGGCTGTTCAGGAGGGACGCCAAACATCATTTCCAACAAAGCTTCGGCATGAAACGGCGCATCCATCTCACCGGTCACCTGACCCCGGCGCAGGACCGTCACCCTGTCGCACAGGACCTGGACATCTTCCAGTTTATGGGACACCAGGATGACACTTTTGCCTTCGGAAGCCAGTTTTTTAAGCGCGGCGAACAGGGTTCGCTTCTGCAGGCTGGAGATCCCGGTGGTCGGTTCATCCAGAATCAAGACCTGGATGCCCAGGGCCAGCAACCGCAACAGTTCGAGCTGCTGCCGTTCACCGATGGTCAATATTTTCAACGGGGTATCTGGATCCAGGAAAAAATTGAAAGACCGGGCCATCTCAACGAACTGTTTGCGAAATGCCCTCCACGGCCATGCGAGGCCGCTGGTCTGCCCCAGCATAAAATTTTCAAGCACCCTTAAGAGGGGAAAATCCAGCGGATCCTGATACAGCATCCCGATGCCCAGTTCAGCTGCCCGGGCGGGATTTTTATAGTCCACCGGCTTTCCATCCAGCAGGATCAAGCCGCTGGTCTTCTGGCTGAATCCCACCAGAACTTTCATCAGGGTGCTTTTGCCGGCACCGTTTTCACCCAGGAGTCCATGAATGCGGCCCGGTGAAACCGTAAAGCTGATTCCGTTGTTGGCTTTTACCGGCCCATAGTGCTTGTGGATATCCCTGAGTTCAATCCACATCGAGCAATACTCTCCTGCCTGAATGCACCTTTTCCGTGGAAACAGTAGGGGCGGGGTATATCCCCGCCCGATAAAATTGCTTATAAGTTCAAACCATCCCGCCCGCAGGTCGGTGTGATCCCTGACTCGAACAAAGATTACTTGGCGCTGCTCTGACCGCCCATTCCTTCCAGAAGCTGTTCCATATACCAGATCTGCTGGTCGGAAGCGGTCTGTCCGGCTTTGAGAAATGGTTTTCCGTCCTGATAATTCAGCGGTCCTTTAAACAGGTTGATTTTGCCGCTGCCCAGTCCACTGATAAATGCATCCAGCGCCTTGCCGGCAGAAGCAGACAGGGCCGGTCCGGCCGCAAAGCCCACCGCGCTGGTGTCCGGATTGTTGATGTCTTTCCAATCGGGTCCCTGCCAGTCCCATTGGGACTTCCACTTACCGGACATGGCGGCCTTGATAAATTTGACGTAGCCCGGCCCCCAGTTGAAATATGGCACGCCGAGGCATACTTCGGAAGCTCCCTGGCAGGCGCCCAGGTAATCATAGGGGATGGCCCAGACATTTTTGCCTTCCTGCTTTTTCTGCCGTGCCACCACCACCGCTTCGGTGGTGTCGATGCCGGAAATCACCACGTCATAGCCGGTGTTAAAAAAGTTTTGCGCCACCTGGGTGGGGTCGGCCGTTACCCCCGGAATGTTGAACCAAAATCCAATCCAGGTTACCTGGAATTTCAAATCCTTGGGATCTTTTTTCAAAACTTTTTCCCAGGCGTATTTCGCCCCTAGAAAGGCCGAAGACGACAGACGCCGGGTTTCTTCATTGATCAGCGGCCCGAGATAGCCGATTTTTCCGGTCTGGGTGGTCATGGCCGCTGCAAAACCGGCCATCATTTTACCATATTCCATGCGTCCCATCAGGTTGCTCACGTTTTTCGGAGCCTTGCCGGTCAGCACATCGTCGCCGGAAATGTGAAGAAAGTAAATATCCGGATGCTGCATGGCGGCCTCCCGGGTGCCGTCCTTCATGTCATCGGAGTTGGCAATAATCAATTTGGCGCCTTTTTCCACCATGTCATCCACCAGTTGCGGAATGGTAACCCCGGGACGATCCGCAGGGTTGACCTTGTCGATATAGATCATCTTGGTGCCGGCGACCTTGGCCTCCACGTATTTGCCGCCGTCAAAATGCGCCTGGCTCCAACCGTGGTCATTATAAGGGCCGACCAGCAGCAGACCGAAGGTAAACGGCTTTTCCGCGGCCAAGCCGGAACCTGGCGTGGCAAATACCGCAGTTATAAGAAAACAGGCGATTGCCAATCCCCAAAAAGCTTTTTTTGCCATAAGAATTCCTCCTTCATACATGATGGACGTAACCCACATAACCAGATCCGGGGGCTTGCATTTTTGATTGTCCCTTATATAGAAAAAAGGCAGCCTGGGGTCAAGCAAGAAGCTGCGTTTAATAAAAAAAAAGCCTTTGTAAGGAACCTGGCAATGACTTTTGCCCTAATTGAGCGAACTCTGCCTGTCCCGCACTCAAAATGGTCATTGATTCCAGCAATATCCTTTTTTAATATTGACTTTTGCCCGGGGGTGTGGTGAAAAGAAAGTTTTGATCTGATGTGATTATAGCGTACGGACTTGATACAATCAGCCTTTAACAGGCCGTCAAACCGTCAAATTTGAGTAAAAAATGCCGGTAGATTAAACTTGGGAGGCATAAAAGTGTTCAGTTTTCACAATATCACAGCAAACAACGGGTGGGCCATGGCCGCAGTGGGGGCCTCGATCGTGTTCTCCGGCCTAGTGATCCTCTCTTTTGCAATATCTCAAATTCACAAGCTGCTTGCCCTGTGGGATGAACGGGCGCAATATTTCGGCCAATCTAAAAAGCAGGGCCTGGAAGAGGAAACCAAAGGGCCCGGAGCGCCGGCTTACAGCCCGCCTCATATCCCGCCGGTCGACGAGCTGGCCCGCATTTACCGCCCTTTGGCCAAGCAACTCAAGGAGCCTTTTGATCTTATACAACTATTTGAAAAAACAAAAGAAATGGATATTCCCCACCCTCACCTGTCCATAAAGCGACTGCGTGAAGCGGGGTACCTGCTCCCCCAGCAACAGGATCTGTTTATCTGGAACAAACAAAAGGACAACTAACCAGGAAAAAAGGGATACCCGATGTTCGATCTTCTCATCCACTTTCTGCAAAACACCGGTTATTATCTGGCCGACTATCGCCATTACATCATGCTTGTCGTCGGCTTTAGCTTTTTATACCTCGGAACTTCAAAAAATTATGAGCCCTTGCTGTTGGTTCCTATCGGCTTTGGCATCCTGGTGGGAAACATCCCTTTTTTCAAGGGATTCGGCATCGGTATCTATGAAAATAACAGCGTACTGCACTATCTATATTTCGGGGTAACCACCGGCGTCTATCCATCCATTGTTTTTCTGGGGCTGGGCGCCATGACCGACTTTTCATCGCTGTTGTCCCAGCCAAAATTGATGCTGCTGGGGGCCGCGGCCCAGATGGGGATCTATTTTACCCTCCTGAGCGCCCTGTTTCTTGGCTTTCTTCCCCGGGAGGCTGCTTCGATTGCCATCATCGGGGGTGCCGACGGCCCGACATCAATCTTTTTGACAGCCAAACTGGCGCCGCACCTGATCGGCCCCATCGCCATTGCCGCCTATTCTTACATGGCTCTGATCCCGGTGATTCAACCGCCCATCATGCGCCTGCTGACCTCCCGCAAAGAACGGCTGATTAAAATGCCGCCTTCCCGGGAAGTTTCCAAAAAAGAACTGATCATTTTCCCCGTGGTGGGCGTGCTGCTGTGCTGTTACCTGGCCCCAACGGCCCTGCCGTTGCTGGGCTTGCTGTTTTTGGGCAACTTTTTGAAAGAATGCGGGGTGGTGGATCGCCTGGCCAAAACGGCCCAGTCCGCGATCATCGATACGGCCACCATTTTTCTCGGCTTCACCGTCGGCTGCAGCACCCAGGCCGATGTTTTTTTGACTCCCAAGGCCCTCGGTATTTTCTTTCTCGGCGCGGTTGCCTTTTCCATTGCCACCGCCTCGGGTGTCATATTTGCCAAAATCATGAATTTGTTTCTGAAGGAAAAAATAAATCCTCTTTTAGGGGCTGCCGGCGTTTCCGCGGTTCCCGGATCAGCGCGGGAAGTACATTTGATGGGGCTGAAGGAAGACCCCACCAACTTTTTGCTGATGCACGGCATGGCATGCAACTCATCGGGAGTCATCGGCTCGGCCATATGTGCCGGTATCTTGTGGAGCTTCTTTATGTAGGGAGGCCAACATGCACGCTAAGATTCTGATCAAACGCAGGTTCAGAAAGGGAAAACAACGGGAAATTATTGCGCTGCTCAAGGAATTGCGTTCCGGGGCCCTGCGCCAACCCGGCTATATTTCCGGCGAAACCCTGGCTTCCGCTGAAGATCCCCAGCTGCTGCTGGTAATTGCCACCTGGCAGGACTTGGAAAGCTGGCACAAATGGCAGGCCAATGCGACCCGCCAGACCCTGGAAAAAATGCTTGGAATCTACCAGGAATCCGCTACCGAATACCAGGAGTTTATTCTGGGGGGATTTATCGAAGAATAGCCCGTTGGGCAGGCGTGCCCGGCGGGATGTTTTTCATTGCCCGGGTGCTGCGGCCGGCGCTATTTCCGGCCTTCTTTGCGCAAAAGTTCCTGATACCAGCCTGCAAATTCAAACATGCCCACAAACCGCTCGTCGTCATTGATAATGCCAAGTGCCATCTCGAGTACCCCCCGGCTGTAAGCCGGGCTGTATGCCTTTGAACCACGCGATTGCAAAAATTCGGTAACCAGCATCTGGGAAGTGCGCTGGGTGCGGTCTTTGCGGATATCAATGGGATCCTTGGGCTCCTGGAAAGGATCCCATTTTTCATAGCCTTTTTTCAGGATGTGCTGCTGCCGCCGGGATGACATGCTGTCAAAAACCGCCTTCTTTCTTTTTTCGGCTTCCTGCTCGGAAAATTCCTTCATTTCTTTGTCCTTGAACGCTTTTTACGTGGTGCCGCTTGAACGGGTTCCTCGGCAACCCCCAGAAAAACTTCATCAAAATCCGTGATCATGGCCGAAGACAGCGGAATAAGTAAATCGGCC
>JAOZPY010000148.1 GCA_029932495.1 Desulfobacterales bacterium | reverse complement strand
GGCTTTTTGCCGGGGGACCTGGCCGAAAAGGTTGACCCCTATCTGCGACCGCTTTATGATGCGCTTCACGACATGATGCGTTTTGAAAAGGTGGCTGCATTGATGCAAAAAGGGGTGATTGAGGTCGCACCCATCGCGTTTATGCGCGGCCGGACATTAAATGATTCTTTTGTAATCCTTGATGAGGCGCAAAACACGACTTCCGAGCAGATGAAAATGTTTCTTACCCGCATCGGGTTTAACTCCAAGGCGGTGATTACCGGAGATATCACCCAGATTGATCTGCCCACGAACAGGACTTCCGGGCTGATCGAAACCAAGGACATCCTGCAGGGTATCAAGGGGATTGAATTCGTCTTTTTTTCGAAAAAAGATGTGGTTCGGCATAAACTGGTGCAGGAAATAATCCGTGCCTATGAACAGCTGGAAGCGTCCAAAAACAGGGCCCAAACCGATTGACGCTCTGATTCGTAACGACTGAAAAATGAGCAAAGAAAAAAACAAAGAAACGGCCAACAAAATTTTTGCCACCGGAAGCCGGTTTCGATGGGTCATCCTGTGCTGCGTCACCTTGCTGCTGATGGTTTTTCTTTTTCCGAACCTCATCGTCACGCGGCACCGTTACCGGCTGGGGGATGTCGCCGAACGCGACATCAAGGCTCCCAGAGATTTTTTTATCGAAGATAAAGCCGCCACGGAGGAAAACCGCCGCCAAGCGGTTCAAAACGTGCTGACGGTCTATGATTATGACGCAGAGCTTGGGAAAAAATTAGGCGCCCGGGTGATTCAAGCCTTTGCACAAATGCGCGCCGCCCGGCCCCAGGCATCCAAGCCCGCCGAAGCACTTCCCGAAGATAGTACACAACCCGTTGATCTGGAAAAAGCGGGGCGGGACCGGCCTGCTGGTGAGCAAAAAGCAACGCCTGCCAAATCAATTGCCGATCCGCGCAAATTCTTCGAAGAAAAGCTTGGCATACGGGTCAGCCCGGGAGCCCTCAGGGCGCTGGAGGCTGAGGGTTTTTCGCAAAATACCGCCAATCTCATCAGCCGGCTGTTGCAGAAAATCATCAGCAACGGCGTCGTGACCAACAAAGAAATTTTGCTCAAGGAAGCTGAAAAGGGTATCATTTTACGAAATGTCGCCTCCAAGAAGGAAAAAGTTGTTCACAAATTAAACCACTTTTACGGTCTCGACCAGGCCAAGACCATGGTTCGCATCATCGGGCAACCTCAGCTCAGCCACCTGGATTACAGTAAGCTGAATCTGGTGGTGGATTTTGTTCAGCGTCTGATTCAACCCAATATAACTTTAAATCGTAACGAAACCTTGGAGCGCCGGACCCAGACCGCCGCCAGCATCAAGCCGGTGCTGTATAAAATTAAAGCCGGCGAAATGCTTCTGCGCGAGGGCGAACGGGTAACCGACGTCCAGCTGCTGAAACTCAAAACCCTTGAAACCCGCACCAATAAAGAACGGGTGCTGCTGACCGGTCTGGGCGCAGCGTTGTTGCTGCTGTGCCTGCTGATAACCACCTATATCCTGCATCTGACTGTTCCTGCGCCATTGCCGGCCGACCATAATAAAAACCTGCTTTTTATTGCCAGCGTCTTCATCGCCTTCTTTCTGCTGGCCGACATCAGCTCCCGATTGGCCCAGGTGCTGAGTCAGAATTCAACACTGCCCATCCAGATGTCTTCCATGTGGTTCGGCATGCCCCTGGCCGCCGGGGCCATGATCATCTGTGTCTTCATGGGGTTGCAGGTGGCCATCGCCATGGCGACGGTCATGGCGGTCGCTTTTGCAGTGATCCTGGAAAACAGCCTCCCCATTTTCATCTATTTTTTAATCAGTGGCACCATGGCCGCATACTGGCTGCGCCATTGCCGGGAACGCAAGGTTTTCATTGTCGCCGGAGCCAAGCTGGGTCTGCTGAATGTCTTTCTGGTCACAGCCATCGATCTTTATCTGGCTGAATTTTCCGGTTACAAGCTTTTATGGGATTGGGCCTTCGGATTTTCGGGTGGAATTGCCGCCGGTATTGTAACTGCCGGCCTGGTGCCGCTGGTGGAAATCACTTTCGGCTACACCACGGACATCTCGCTGCTGGAGCTGGCCAACCTCGATCGCCCTATCCTGCGGCGGCTCATGATCGAAGCACCGGGGACCTATCACCATTCGGTCATCGTGGGCTCACTGGTGGAAGCTGCAGCGTCGGAAATCAGCGCCAACCCATTACTGGCCAGGGTTTGCGGATATTATCACGATATCGGCAAAATCAAAAAACCGCTGTACTTCATCGAAAACCAGCAAAACGGGCGCAACAAACATGACAAACTGGCACCGTCCATGTCGAGTCTGATTTTAATCGCCCATATCAAAGACGGCGTGGAGATCGCCCGGGAAAACAAACTCGGCCTGGTTATCATTGATACGATCCGCCAGCATCATGGAACCAGCCTCATCAAATACTTTTATGAAAAGGCCCGACAGCTCAAAGGGGAAGAAAACGTCAACATCGACGACTTCAGATACCCCGGGCCCAAGCCCCAGACTCGCGAAGCCGGGTTGGTCATGCTTGCCGATGTGGTTGAAGCGGCATCACGAACCCTTGACAACCCGACACCATCCAGAATCCAGGGTCTGGTCCAGAATCTGATCAACCAGATATTCTCTGACGGTCAACTGGACGAATGCGAGCTGACGCTAAAAGATTTGCACAATATTGCCAAAAGCTTCAACAAGTTGTTATACGGGATCCATCACCATCGTATCGAATATATCGAAAAGCGCCCGCTGAACGTTGAAAACGGCAAAGGAAAATCCAAAAATGGAGGTTTTGATAGACAACAGGCAAAGCAAGCATCGGATCTTGCTGAAGAGGATACGCCAAATGGTTCGCGCCGTCTTAAACGCCTTGGACTGTCCTGAGGGAGAGCTCTCCATCCTGATCGTGGATGACCCCCAGATAGAAAATTTGAACCGCCAGTATCTCCAGCGCCGGGGGCCCACAAACGTCATTGCATTTGCCATGCGGGAGGGCGAATTCTCACAGGTCAGCCCCCAACTGCTGGGCGACGTCGTAATCTCGATGGATACCGCTGCCCGGGAGGCTGAAAAGGCCGGTATCTCATTGCAAAGGCGCTTCGATGAACTGCTGGTGCACGGAATTTTGCATCTGTTCGGCTATGATCATGAAACTTCTGACGAAGATGCCCGGATAATGGAAGAAAAAAGCCAAGAATTGATTGAGTTGATTGAACCTTAACGTTGCGCCTAAACGACATGGCAAACAATAGCTGAGGTAAACGGCTTCAACAGACAGGGGGAGATTTATCGATGGCAGGATTGACAGTCAAGATCGACCAGGTGGCAGTTTTACGCAGATCGCGTAAAAGTCAGTTTCCGGACCCGGTGGCGGCCGCCATTCTGGCTGAGCTTGCAGGTGCCGATGGTATCACCGTCCACCTGCGCAAGGACCGCCGTCACATTCAGGACCGGGATGTGCGCATTTTGCGCAGTGTGCTGCAGACCAAGCTGGTCCTGGAAATGGCCTCCACCTCGGAGATGGTCGGCGTCGCGCTGGACATCAAACCGGACCTGGTGACTCTGGTGCCGGAAAAACGCGAAGAGTTTTCAAATGATGGGGGCCTGGACCTCATCGTGCACCAGGGTGATATAGCAGAAACCGTGGCCACATTGCAAAACAGCGGTATCCCCACCGGGCTGCTGGTGGATACGGATCCCGAGCACATCAAGCTGGCTCATCGCAGCGGGGCCAGCCTGGTACAAATTCATGCCGGCATATACTGCGACGCCAAAACGGTCCAAAAAAGGCAGCAGGCCTTTTCTAAAATCGTCGACGCTGTCAAGCTTGCTTACCGACTGAAATTCAGCGTCATGCTTGGCCGGGGATTATGCTATAAAACCATCAAGGCTTTTAAGGGCATCGATGAAATCAACGAATTTTCCATCGGGCACAGCATTGTATCCAGAGCCCTGTTGACGGGGATGAAAGCGGCTGTTGGGGAAATGACAGCCCTGATGCGCGCCTAGCGGGGCACAAACATTGCATCCCGCGCTGCTGTGGGGGCAGTGTGCACAAAGACTGATTCAGTTGTATATCCGGCAGGCATATTAAGGAGTAAATCAATGATACTGGTAACAGCCGGTGAAATGCAGGCGATAGACCGTCGCACCATTGAATCTTTCGGTCTTCCCGGAAGGGTATTGATGGAAAATGCGGGGCGCGGGGCGAGCCAAATTCTGCTGGAGCAGTTTTCAGGTGTAAAGGACAGACCCGTAGGCGTGATGGCCGGTCGCGGCAACAACGGTGGTGACGGGTTTGTGATCGCCCGCTGCCTTCATCAGCAGGGCATCCGGGTAGTGGTGTATCTTCTGGCAAACCGTCAGCGGGTCAAGGGCGAGGCCGCCGACAACCTCAAACTGCTCCAGCCGCTGGGAGTCCCGGTCGTTGAAATCCCGGATGAAAACACATTCAACCGGCACAAGCAAGCCATGACCGCAATCGATATCTGGGTGGACGCCATCCTTGGGACAGGATTGAAATCAACGGTCAAGGGATACTTTCAGACCGTCATTGATTTTATCAATTCCCAGCACCGGCCGGTGCTGGCCGTTGACATTGCTTCGGGGCTGGATTCGGACACCGGGCAAATCTGCGGGACATGCATCCGGGCTGCGGCAACAGCCACCTTTGGATTCGCCAAAACCGGGCAAATGTTACAACCAGGTGTTCATTGGACCGGAAACCTGGAAGTCATCGATATCGGGATCCCGCCCCATATTGTCAAGAGCGTGAACCCCCGGCAATACCTGGTGATTCCCCGGCGGGTAAGATCCTGTCTGCCGCCGCGTCCCGAAGACGCTCACAAAGGCACCACGGGTCATCTGCTGGTGGTCGCCGGCTCGCGCGGCAAAACAGGGGCAGCCTCCTTGACAGTCTCTGCCGCTTTGCGGGCCGGGGCAGGACTGGTAACCCTGGCAAGCGGGGCCGGTACGAACACGGTGGCGGCCGCCCGAACAATGGAGGCCATGACCACCTTGCTGCCCGAGGATGAGCAAGGCGCAATCGCCGAGTCGGCTTTTGACCTGGTGGTTGAACAAATGAATGGTAAAAAATGCCTGGCGCTGGGCCCCGGGCTTGGCCAGGCTGCCGGCACCCAGCGCCTGGTACGCCGCATCATCGCGCACAGCCCCATTGCTTTGGTGGTAGATGCCGACGGCATCAACGCCCTGGCCGGCCATACCCACATTCTCAAAAAAGCCTCGGCTCCGATCATTTTAACCCCTCATCCCGGTGAAATGGCGCGACTGCTGGATACCCGCACCATGGTGGTTCAACAGGATCGAATCGGATGCGCCCGGGACTTTGCCACTGAATTCAAAGTGCACCTGGTTCTCAAGGGAGCCCGCACGGTGATCGCCCATCCCGACGGCAGGGTTTTTATCAATCCCACCGGCAATGCCGGCATGGCCTCAGCCGGCATGGGAGATGTGCTGACCGGACTGATCGCCGGCCTTGCAACCCAGGGCACGAATCCCGGGTGTGCCGCCTTGGCCGGTGTGTACCTGCACGGGGCGGCCGCCGACAGCCTGGCCGCTGCCATGGGACCGCATGGCTATCTGGCCGGCGAGGTTCTGCGAGCGGTCCCCGGAGAAATAAAAAAAATTGGACATCATCACCCATAGCGTCGATGAAACCCGAAAACTGGGGCGGCTGATTGGAACATGGATTCATTTTCCGCTGATCATAACACTGACCGGAATGTTGGGAAGCGGGAAAACCGCCTTTGTTCAGGGACTGGCCCGGGGGCTTGATGTCCCGGATGAATATTACATCACCAGCCCGACTTACACCTTGATCCACGAGTTTCCCGGCCGCCGACCACTGATCCATGTCGATTTGTACCGTTTGAATCAGGCCGCCGATTTTGAAGAAATCGGCCTTGACGATGTACTGGACCGACAGGCCGTGATTGCCATCGAATGGGCGGACAGACTCTGCGATCGGCTTGCGGATAATCACCTGGATCTGAACTTTAAAATTGTAGATGATGAAATCCGCCGCATCCAGCTGATTGCCGGTGGACATGCGGCCGACAATCTGCTAAAAGCCCTGCGACGGCAGTCAGATCTTAAATTGAATTGACCGCGCAACGCTTTCGAATTAATATTTTAGCTGCAGTTAACCGCAAGAAATGTTGTTGAGGAACCATGAGCCTGATCGTACAGAAATACGGTGGAACATCGGTGGCGGATCTCAAGCGCATCCGCAACGTGGCCCGGCGGGTGGCCAAAACCTATGACCAGGGAAACGATATCGTCGTTATCCTGTCGGCAATGGCGGGGATCACCGACGGTTTGATCGAAATGGCGTATAGCGCCACCGATTCACCGGACAAACGTGAATTGGACGTCCTGCTGGCCACCGGGGAACAAACCACTTCCGCCCTGCTGGCGATGATGTTAAAATCCATGCAATACCCTGCCCAATCTCTTCTGGGCCACCAGGTGGAAGTCATTACCAACCAGTGTTTCGGCAATGCCCGCATCATGGATATTAAAGCCGAACGACTGCAGCAACTGTTGGCCGACAGGCATATCGTGGTGGTCGCCGGATTCCAGGGCTGCGATGAACAGGGAAACATCACCACCCTCGGACGGGGCGGTTCCGATACCTCGGCGGTGGCC
>JAOZPY010000009.1 GCA_029932495.1 Desulfobacterales bacterium | reverse complement strand
GTTTAAAAGTTTAGAAGCGGCTGAAAAAACCCATCTCAGGCCCAATGGCTGCGTTATCCCGCAAATTGAAATGCTCACGTACGAACGTGTACGCTCCGCTTTCAATTCACGGGAGGCCTTGCCCTTGAAACTGATCTGGGCTTTTTCAGCCGCTTCTATATGGCGGCCCCAAAAAAACTTGTGAAGCGAGAAAATTGGACTTACGATACCATCATGTATACGAACCCCACTGCTGAATTACGGCATACAGCAATATCAGGATGCACAGGGCCTGGAGGGTCCAGCGGCGGCGGCGGGTCATGCGCCAGGGGGGCAGTAAAAAGGCGGTCATAAATCCGCTACAGACAAAAAAAGTTGTAAAAAAACGCGCGTTTTGCGGCATCCAGGCCGCAATCAGGCTGACCAGAGCGACGTAAACAGACAATGCCAGGGCAATGGACTTCAGCCGCCGGGGTCCGCGCAGCAGGGCATATCCCAGCGCCGGTAAAATCAGCAGCACACCCAGAGGCCCAAACCAGGAATGGATGGCATCGGGCCGCCATGAAATCACAAACGGCGCTGCCAGTCCCAGGTTATGAAACAGCGGGCCGATAATATGGTCATACACGGCCTGCAGCAATCCGATCCAGCTGAAACCGAACACCCACTGAAAAAAATGTTCCACCGGCAGGGTTAAATGAATACTTTGCAGGCCGTAGCGCACCAAGTTGCCCGCCCAGCCCATCAATCCGTCCGCATTGAAGGTCAGGGCCATGCCCGGCGGGGTTCCTACCCAGTTTTTGCCTTGCACCATATTGTTTCCGAAAATCAGTACCTGTGAAAAGACCAGCGATGCAAGCCCGGCGGCAGTAACAGCCGTGATGTTTTTGCGTACCAGAAACCGCCAGGTAATCGCACCGTGGCGCCGGTAAAGGACCAGCATACTTGTGGCCAGCAGAACAATCGGCAGCACCAGGCATAATTTTCCCCCGGAAATGCTGAATAAGATTCCCATAAACAGCATCAGCAGGTCTTTGATGTTGGGCTGTTCCACCGTGCGATACAGGGCCAAAATACAGAAAAGTGCGGTGGCAGCCGGCAGGATTTCTGTTCCCGCTGAAGCGGCGTGATAAACCAGCCGGGGCATACTGACCACCACCAGTACCACGGTGACCGCCGCCGGCGGCCAGGCATAGCGCCGGGCCAGTGCATAGGTGGCAAAGCCGATGGAAATATAGGACAGCCACCCAATCAGGCCCACCGAACCGGTTGAACCCAGGGCCGCAAAGTACAGGGGTAAGATGGCCACGTTCTGGGGCCAGAGCGGCGCAGGGGATGAAGTTGAAAATGGGCTTTTAAAAGAAGACAGCGCATTGATCATGGGTCCGGATGCAGTTCCGGAGGTTAAAAAACCCGGTGAATAACCGCGCAGCGCCGGAACCGCCAGCAGGACCCATGCGGCCACCAGACCGGCAGCGGCTACTGGATGGCGGACAATAAAAGTGCCCAGCATTTTTCGCGAGCTGCCCATGTATGTGCGCAGGCGGTACACCACGACAACGGCGGCAACCCCCACGCCGGGCTGGACCCAGATAATAAGGGGCAGCCCTCCGGCCAGTAGAAATACTTGCAGCAGCAATGAAAGGCACATGAAAGTGACAATCGGGGCATAGGCTGCGGCTTCGGCCAGGGTATTGCCAGCGCGGCGAAACACTAAAAAGGCCGCCAGGCAAAGCACGCCGATTTGCACCCCCGCTGACATAACTTTTAGGACACTAACAACAATCATTCACACTTTCGTCCGATTTGGCGGCAGCTTTTTGCTGTTCAATTTCCTTTTGTTTTAAGTACTCCACGATTTCGATCATGTAATCGCGCATTTCCGTAGCCAATCGCAGACATTCCGGGCAGTAAATTTTACGCCTCAAAAAGCCGTGAACATTGTTTTGATGGTGATACCACTCGGGATAGGGAGATGCCTTGCAGAATTTTTTACCGCCGTACTCGGCAATCGGGCATCCCGTACAGATTACTGGATAATAAATGCGGCACGGTGGGCAATCCAGCACCCCCCCGTCGGTCCCCTTGCCTTCAATAATGCGGTTCCACTTGGCAACTGAAGACTGCATGATTTTTATTTTGTTCATGATAGACACCTCCAGAAACGCTTGTGAACCCCGGTACAGCGCTGGACAATCCGTTTGACTTTTCCGGAGCGGGCGTATTTTCCAATATGCTGCGGCTGGCAGCGGTTTTTTCCGGTCAACTGCTCGATGACGGCTTTAACCGATTCTTTAAGAGCCTCGCGTTGATAACCGCCTTCCAGGGTCAATACCAGTCTGCCGTTGCAGCACTGTTCGGCAATGTCCATCAGAATGCGGGTCATGGCTGCAAAACCGGCCGGTGTGACCCGCATGGCGCCCAACGGGTCTTTGGCGTGGATATCGAATCCGGCTGATACCAGCACCAGCTGGGGGCAAAACTCTTCTGCCACCGGGCGCAGCAGGCGGTTGAAGATGGCGACAAATTCGGCATCGGCGTACCCCCGGGAAAGGGGCAGATTGATGGTGTAGCCTTCTCCGGGGCCACTGCCGGCTTCGGTAAACAGACCGGTGCCCGGATAATGGGGATACTGGTGGGTGGAAAAAAACAATACCGATGGATCGCGCTCAAAAGCATGCTGGGTTCCGTTGCCGTGATGGACATCCCAGTCCACGATCAGCACCCGTTTGAGCTTTAAAATACTGCGGGCATATTTGGCGGCGACCGCCACGTTGTTAAACAGGCAAAATCCCATGGCGCGCCCGGCCTCAGCATGGTGTCCTGGTGGCCTTACCAGCGCCATGGCATTGGTGAGCTGTCCTGTCACCACCTGTTCGACGGCCTGGATAAGGCCGCCGACAGCCAGCCTGGCGGCCAGGAAGGAAGCGGCGCAGATCGGTGTGTCGCCGGCCATTGAAGCATGCGGCAAGTCTGCGGTGGCCGCAATCTTGGCGACATACTCGGCGGTGTGCACCAGGCGAAGGGTTTTGCTGGTACACGGCCGCGGTTTGATTGTCAGACAGCAGTCGCTAAAACCGTCCTGGTCCAGCATGGAAAAAATCGCCTGGAGTCGGCGGGCGTTTTCCGGATGATTGTTGCCGGTGGCATGCTCGAGATAGCGCATATCCCTGACGATGCCAGTTTTGGGTAAAATGGTTGCTTTCACTGTCGATAACCTTATTTTAGACAGAATCCGGGCTCAGCGGCACGGTCAGCACCGCGCACGAAGCCCGCCGGAGCACCATTTCCGTGGTGGAGCCGATCAGTATTTTTTCAAAGCGCGTGTGGGGTCGCACCCCCACAACGACCAGATCGGCCCGGCGCTCATGGATAAAGCCGCCCAGTTGTTCTTCAGCCACCCCCGGCCGCACTTCAAGGGATACAGCGATATCTTCCGGTCGGCTGAGGGCGATTATTTTTTCCAGTCGTCGTTGGATTTCGTTTTTCAATTGATCCTGCACCTGCCCGTAAGGTGCCGTCGCCGGCTCCACAATTTGGTCCTGGATCGGTGATTCAATGGTATGCAGCACCAGCACTCGTGATTTAAATTCGCGGGCAAAAGCCATGCCTTGATCGATGAGCATCCGGGATTCCGGCGAAAGATCACAGGCAATGACAATTTTTTCAAAGCACAGCACCTTGCGGTGCGACGGCTGCGGGGCAGGCAGTACCAGCATCGGCCGGTTGAACTTACGGGCCATGCGCTCGACCACGGTTCCCATCAGCAGCCGTTTTAAACTGGAAATTCCGTGGCTGGCGACCACCATCAGATCCATAGGTTGCTGTTGGGCATAAGCGCAAATTTCTTCCACCGGATCCCCGGTTAAAATGGTGGACGTCCAAGGGGTGTCACATGCTGCCATCAATGATTCGATAGTTTGGGCAGCCTCGCGCATCAACTGGTCCAGTCCGCCGCCACGCTCAAACAGAGCGGTGCCGGCATATTGATCCCGCTGGGAGTGGATGACATGCAAAACAGACAGGTTGGCGTTAAACCGGCGGGCCATCCCGGAGGCCCAGTGCAGGACCGGTGGGGTGTATTTTGAAAAATCAATGGCACAGGCAATATGGTTGGGATGTAGCGCCATCGCAATGGGGTTCTTTTAATCGGGGTTTAGATATTCAATCATGGTAATCACGTTTTTGCCCACCCGCCGCTGGTAGGAAACCTTGCTCATCATATGGCGTACCAGGTGGATTCCCAGGCCGCCGATTTTTCGATCATCCAGTGACAATTTTGTGTCTGGTTTATCCATGGCCAGGGGGTTAAACGGGATGCCGTCATCGGCGACCTGGACCATCAGGCGGTCGGCCGAGAGATCCAAAACGATCGTAATGTGATGTTCTTTATTATCGCGGTAAGCATAAGAAATAATGTTGGTTATCAATTCATCCAGCACAACGTTGACTTTAAGCCTGAGCTTCTGGGGAAGGCGATGTTGTTTCGAGAAGGAATCAATGTGTTGTCTGATCCGTGAATGCTCGGACAGACGATTGCAAATCGTAAGTTCCATTCTCCGGTTGGTGGACGTTTCAGGCGTTTTGAGAAATTGAAGGGCCAGCATCGCCATATCATCGATATGTTTTTTCCCGTCCTGGAATTGTTTGACCTCCTCAATGGTTGCGTCGACAAGGTCCCTGGCGGATTTAAAATCACGGGAGCCGATCAACGCGGCCATCCGTTTCTGGGAAAACAGCTGGCCGCTTTGGTTGCTGGCATTGATCACGCCATCGGTATAGAGCAGCAGAATATCGTCTTTTAACAGCTGGGTTTTTTCCTGGCTGTATATTTGATTATCCTTCACCCCGAGGGCAGGACCATGCAAGCGATCCAGTCGTTCGATGGCCCCCTTTTTTCTTTTGATATAGGTTGGATGATGCCCGGCGTTGGTATAAACCAGGGTTCCGGTTTTGTTATTGAGAATCCCCATGAAAATTGTCGTAAACATGAGCGGTTCATTATGCCGGCACAGTTCGTCATTGGCCCGGGTGAGGATGCTGGCCGTTGACAGATCATCCATGGACATGGATTTGATCAGGGTTTTGGCAACCGACATAAACATGACGGCTTTCACGCCTTTGCCCGAAACATCACCGATAAGGCAGCAGAAGCGGTCTTCATCGATTAGGAAAAAGTCATAGAAATCACCACCGACCTCAACGGCCGGTACCAGGGTGCCGTAAACATCGAATTCCCTGTAATCGGCAAAGATCGATAAATCTGACGGCACCAGGCTCATCTGCATTTGGCGCCCGATATTGCCGGTATGCTCATCGGCGGCGGTGTTTTTTTGCCGGCTATCCATTCCCTTTTTCATCCAGTGACGGTTGTTGGCTGGGCGTTTTTGCAACGCCAAGCTCTATATAGCATCCCCCCAAAAAAACTGCAATTTATCATATTTTTGTGCCTGCAAAATCCGTGGACAAGGGGTTTGGGAGAAAGCCTGCGTGGTGGTATTTTTCATGGTAATTATATTGATTTTTTGATAAATGCCAGTATATTCTGGCAGATCCTTGCAATTGGCAAGTTTTCCCTAAATGGACAATTAAGCGCAACCAACATACCGCTTGCGCTTAATTGGTAGCCGATTACCCTGACTTTTTGAGAATTTGCCAATTGATCGTCAATCTGACTGCGACTGAATGCAGTCGGGATGCTCCGCGGAAGGCAGGCATTAGATGAATATCATTGCGCTTGTCAATGAATTGATGCAAAGCGGTGAGACTTTTTGTTTGGCGACGGTGGTTGCATCGGACCATCCGGATATCCCCGCCGGCCGCAAGGCAGTTGTCCGCGAGGACGGTTCCATGCAGGGTGATATTGGCGCCATCGCAGCATTGAACCGTGGGATCCAGCAGGCGGCGCGGGCGGCCATGGATGAAAACAAAAGCCGCACCCTTGAAATTGACAGGGGCCTGCGTGTATTTTCAACGTCCTGTCACCCGAGCCCACGTTGATCGTTTGCGGCGCCGGACATATCGCCGTGCCCCTGGCGCGTTTTGCCCGGGAAACCGGTTTTCGCGTGACGGTGCTCGACGATCGGGCGGATTTCGCCAATGCGGCCCGTTTTCCCGGCTGCTCCGTGGTGGTCGATGAATTTACACCGGTCCTGGCAAAAATGAAACTGGGAAAGTCGGCCTACGTTATTGTCATCACCCGTGGTCACGAGCATGATGCCGATTGTCTGCTGGAAGTCCTGAAAAAAGAAACCGCCTATGTAGGGCTGATCGGAAGCCGCCGGCGGGTCAGCTTTGTGCTGCAAATGATCGGCCGGCAGGGCATTGCCCCCGGGCGCATCAAAGATGTTTTTAGCCCCATCGGCATTCCCATCGGGGCGGAATCTCCTGTGGAAATCGCCCTTTCCATTATCGCGGAGCTGGTGTGCGTGCGCCGTAAAGGCCCCGGCCAGGCCCGGTCCTTACGCTCCGCCATAGGAATCGACCTCAACGTTGCATAAACAACATGGCAAATCCTAAACTCTCTGACTTTTGCAACATTAAGGTATACCCATGACCGATCAGGAAATTTTTCAAAAGATTGCAGAACTCAAAGAACGGGGCACGGCGGTTTGTCTGGCCACTATCGTGGACGCCGTCGGCTCCACGCCGCGGGAAGTGGGCGCCAAGATGCTGGTGTGCGCCGACGGCAGCCTTTACGGTTCGGTGGGAGGCGGCTGCGGGGAAAGCCAGGTCAAAAGCGCTGCCCTGCGCTGCCTGCTCACCACCCACAAGCCGGAGATCATCGAAGTCGATCTCACAGATGATCTGGGTACCAAGGGAGGCGACGTGTGCGGCGGTAAAATGTGGATGTTCGTGGAACCGGTTTAGATTTTTCAGGCCCTGAAACGAGCCACCAGCCAACCATCTGCCACCCGATGCTGCAATGTCAGGGATAATCCAGGGTGATTTCCGGGGTGGGCGGATGGACGATCTTTACTTTTCCCATGGCCATGCGGTGGCGCCTGTCAATGTCTTGGACCACCTGGGCGACGGTTGCCAGTTTCGGTCGGCCGAAAAGAGAACCGTAGTGCTGCAGCTGCTTTTCCACCAGCGGCGCCACCTGTTTGTGGGTGATCAACTGCTCTTTGGTCAGCCCCTGTTCCAAGCCTTCGCAGACCAGCTCCACCACGTCGTAGTCATAGCCCAAGTCCTTGAAGTCGCTCTGATCCGGTTCCAGGCCGGCGGAGGGTATCCGGTTGACGATAGCCTCATCGACCCCTAAAAACAGCGCCATTTTGCGCACCAGCCTTTTTGACAGCCCAGCGATGGGACTGATGTGAACCGCGCCGTCGCCGAACAGGGTGTAGTATCCGATCCCAAAGTCTTCGTCCTTGTTGCCGGTGCCGGCCAGAATTTTGTTTTCGGTGGCCGCCTTGGTGGACAATACATTGGCCCGGACTCTCGAGATCAGGTTGCCCCGGTGGTAGTTGTCTTCAAAGGCCTCGGGGTTGGTCAGCTTAAAGGCCGCCACCAGTTTTTCAATGTTGTGAATTTCACTGCGGATTCCCAGCGCTTCCACCAGCGCCCGGGCATCCTTGAGATCATCGGGGCTGTTGATATGCGAAGGCAGGATGTAGCCGACCAGTTCCAGCGTATCGCTGCCGGAGGCGTTGTGACGGTCAAAAGCCCGTTTGATCAACGCTGCGGTGGTGCTCGAGTCCACCCCGCCCGATAAACCCACCACGCAACCGGTGGTTTTGAATTCGAGAACCGTTTGAATGACAAAATCACCGATCTGCCGGCTGACGGTTTCGCAATTCATGTCGGGTAACTTTATGGGTTTCATGATTTCTCCTCTGGCTAGCGCAGCCGGCAGACCAAAAAACGGTGGTCGAAAACCGAGCCGATCAGCAGGGTATCTTTAAAGACAGCCGCAACGCTGGAGCCTGAAAGAGGTTGTCCGTTGTTTAAATAGATTTCTTCCACGCTGTAGTGATTATCCTGTTTTACGCTCAGCCTGAGCACCTGGGATGGAGACAGTTTGCGGGGGTCTTTGGAGTATTTAACGAAGGTTAACAGCTTGGGATGGCAACCAATCCACAGGTTTCCCTTTTCATCGATTTCAATATTGTCAGGACCGGTACCCAGCTCGATGGAAAACCACCATGCGAGGGTGCCGGTGGGTTTATGCCGATCATAAACGTCTACTTTATGTCCGACGGTTTCAGCGACATAGAGCAGTTTACCATCATGGCTGACGTTGATGCCATTGGCATAGGCAAGCCGCTGAGCGACTTTACGAAAGCCTTTGCCGTCATAGTAAAGCACGGATGATCTGGCCATCTGAAAATATTCTTCCACCATGCGCCCGAATGCGGAGCGGTTGCCATGATCATTGGTGACATAAAAACTTCTCTTGCCAACGGGGATCACATCATTGGGGCTGTGCATGAGCTCCCCGGAAATAGATTCGCGGTGAATCAATTGATTGCCCCGATAATCGAAGATTTCCACAAATTGGCCATCGTGGCGATGATTGACGACAAACAATGAGCAAATTCCATCCTGGCTTATCCATAGGCCGATACCATGGGGGTTGAATTCTTTGGTAAAGGCGGCCGTCAGGCTGACCAGTTTTGGATTTTTTGCATGCAGGTCGAAGCCGTAAATGGCTCCCTGTTGAACCTGTTGTTGATTGCCCCATTGGGCTCGGCGATCGGCCGAAGAAATGAAAGCCATGCCGGTTTGTGGATGGATGGTAATGTCCTCCGAGCTTAAAACACCGGTTACAGACGTGCAGTCACCACTAAAATGGGCCTTGATGCTCTTGAATTCACCTGCATCGTAAAAGGTTTTCACCAATAGACCCACGATGATAATGACCAGAACCAGCGCGATTATAATTGCATTTCTGGCAAATTTCATGCCTTGATTTTCCTCATTTTTTTCGCTGTAAGGTAAAATATGTCATGGAGTCAAATTGGGCCGGAATAAAATGAGCGATATCGGCCCGGGCTATTTAAATCCCTGCTCTTTGTGTTTCGCAGCAATGGTCTCAGCCAGGGTGTCAAGCGCTTGAAAATCGGCATCTGCCGGCCGGCCCTTGCAAAGAACCGGTTCGATCACTTCCACTTTAAGATTGGGAATCATCCCTGCCAGTATTTCGACAGTCTTACCTCCCCACCCGTAGGAACCAATAATGGACAGAAACTGGGCCTTGGGGCGTAATGCATTCGCCAGAAAGGCACCGTAAACGACGTTGGGATGAGGACCGGCAAGAACCGTTGGCGTGCCAATAACGATCGTTCCGGCATCCACAAGCGCGATTGCCAGTTTGCCGATGTCGGTTACGGCCAAATTGAACTGCTCGACACGGACACCTTTTTGCACCAGCGCTGAAATAAAAAAATCGACCATTTTTTTTGTACTGTTATGCATTGAAATATAGGGTAAAACCACCAGGTTCTTCGGGGGCCCATCTATCCAGTCCTTATGGGCATCGATGATAAATGATGGTCGTGGATACAGAGGTCCATGACTGGGGGCGATGATCGTAATGTCGTAAGATGCAAGCTTTTCCAGGTTTTTCTTGATTACCTTGCGAAATGGCATCATGATCTCGGCATAGTAGCGTTTGGCTGCCTCGTAAACACGCGCTTCATCGGTAACATACAGATCGGTTGTGGCGATGTGAGAGCCAAAAAAATCACAGCTAAACAAAATTTTATCTTCTTTCAAATAGGCGACCATTGTCTCAGGCCAGTGTACCCAGGGGGTGTATATAAATTCCAGCGTCTTATCCCCGAGGGACAGGGTTTCACCGTCACTGACCGTTATAAAAGATTGTTCGGGGATGCCAAGCAGATCCATCAGCATTCCCTTTGCTTTGGAACTGGTAATCAATTTTGCATCAGGGTAGCGTGACAATACATAGGGAATGCTGCCCGAGTGATCCTGTTCCGCATGAAGTGAAACCACGTAATCGAGTTTAGAGACATTTTCAAGCTGGATCAGCAGTTCATCAAACAGCTCCGTCTCAACGCTGTCAATCAAAACCGTCTTCTCACTGCCCTCAATCAAATAAGCATTGTAGCTTGTCCCGTCTGGAAGCGGAATGAGCGAGTCGAATAGACGTCTGTCCCAATCCACAAAACCCATCCAATAAATTTTGTCTTTAATTTTTCTTGCTTTCATAATATTTCTCCTATCGTGTAGTTGATCGTTCACGCATTTTCACACATGCGCAAAAATGAGTGCATAGATCAGAACATGGGTCTGGTTTTCAATGTCAGGGATACGGCTGTTTACGCCTGTTGACCGGAAGCTTCCTGCAGTTTTCTTCTCAACACCTTTCCCACGGTGCTTTTGGGAAGCTCTTCGATAAACTCGACGATTCTGGGGATTTTATAAGCCGCCAGATTTTTCCTGCAAAAATCAATGACTTCCTGTTCTGTCAGCGATTCGCCCTTTTTCACAACCACAAAGGCCTTGACGGTTTCTCCGCGGTAGTCGTCCTTGACGCCGACGGTGCAGGCTTCCAGGATTTTCGGATGGGAAAACAGCACGCCGTCCACCTCCACCGGATAAATGTTGTAACCGCCGGCGATGATCATGTCCTTTTTGCGGTCGGTGATACTCAGGTAACCGTCCTCATCAAAGCAGCCGATGTCTCCGGAATAGAACCAGCCGTCCTTCAGGACTTCTGCGGTGGCCGCTTCTTTTTTGTAGTATCCCATCATGATCTGGGGACCCTTGATGGCGATTTCGCCATGCTCACCGAGCGGTAGCTCCGTTTCGCCGGTTTCAAGATCCATGATCCGCACATCCGTATCCGGCATGGGAACACCGACAGTTCCGGGCTTTATCCGGCCACCCCACGGGGTGACCGTTACAAAGGGACCGGCTTCCGTGGATCCATATACCTCACACATCATGGCGCCGGTCAGCTCATTGAGATCCCGGATGGTATCTTCTGCCAGGGGTGCGGCCCCGGAGAAGAAACCCTTGATGGACGAAAGGTCCATTTTTCTGAACACCGGTTCGGCCAGCAGGCCGACGAAAATGGTGGGCACGCCCGGAAGAAAAGTGGGTTTGTATTTCTTGATAATATCGATATTGATCTGGGGGTCCGGCCGTGGAACCATGATGTCTTCCCACGCTTGATAGATGATCAGGTTCTGAATGGCCGCAAAGCCTGCCGCATGAAACACCGGAAAATTGCCCACCAGTTTTTCGGCACCTCTTTTCAGATCCGGGAACCACGATGCAAACTGCTGGGCGTTCGAAGACAGGTGCGCATGGCTGAGCATCACGCCCTTGCTGACCCCGGTGGTTCCGCCCGTGTACAGAATCGCCCCCATCTCTTCCCAGCGGCTTTTGTCTTCCATGGGGCCGGGTTTATATTTTGAAATGAGATCCGAGAAAACCCGGACATCTTGTGAGGGGACAATCTTGCGAACCATCTCTTTTTTCACAAAGGGGAAAAGCTGCTTTTTGGGAAAAGGCAGAAAGCCATGAATATGGCAGGCAATGATCTTTTCAAACTGGGTCTGGGATTTGATTTTTTCCATCCGTGGAACCAGGAGGCTTAAGGTGATGATAAGTTTGCAATCCGAATCGTTGAGCTGGTAGGCCAGCTCTCTTTCGGTGTAAAGCGGGTTGTTCTGAACGCACACTGCGCCGATGCGGAAGATGGCCAGATTGGCGATGATCACCTGGGGGATGTTGGGCAGGCAGACGCCCACCTTGTCTCCGGGTTGAATCCCAAGGTCCATGAGGGCCCTTGCAAAGCGATTGACCAGCGCATCGAGCCGGCGATAGGATATCCGCTTGCCCATGTAGTTGAGCGCGGTATTTTCCGGAAAATCTTTCGCAGATTGCGTCAGGGCCTGGGAGATCGTGATTTTTTTGTATTCCAGGCTTCTGGGCACACCCGCTGCATAGGATTGATGCCATAGCCGTTCTTTCATTATTTTACTCCCGTGTTTTGATGTTTAGCAAAAAAGGACGGGCCATGATCCATACCGAAGCCGATCTCTTTTGTTTCCAGCGGGGATAAGAACCGGCGACTACCCGGTTATTCCTATAGAAGTTTTTCTGCTCCCGCATAGACTTCTTCTACTTTCAAGGCTGCAGCCGCATGGCCCGGATGTTTTTCAGGGTTCCATTTTTTCATATCATCAAAGATCGGGCCGTCTTTGTGATATTCAATGCGGCCCTTAATCTGATAGGATTTTTTTTCTTTTGTGATAAAAAGAATTGATCCTTTGCTGCCTGCAAGTATGTTTTCCAGTGTTTTAGAAAAATAATTATTCGCGACCACGATGGTATCTTCGCTGAATTTTGACACGCAGGTGGCGTATATCGCATTGGGAATTCCAGCGGTATTGACCGTTGCTAAAATAATGGGACCCTCCCGATTTTCCCATTCCTTACTCACCTTTTCCGGTAATCCTGCCATCGCAATCCTCCTTATAAAGTATTAAAGTTAAGCTTCAGCCGCAAACAGAGCAGCCGGCACATTTTAGATGTCCATTTTCATGACACTGGGATCGGTGGTCGATGCATCCAGATCAACCCCCTTTTTTTTCAAACACCTTTTTCTGATCGGGTAATAGATGACAGACAGTATGAGCCAGAAAGACAGGGTTGCCAGGACGGGTTTTGACAGATCCCGGGACAGCAGGACCACGCCCATCAGCATGCTGATTTCCGAAAGAACAAAAAACAGCCACAGCCAGAACGGCTTGAGCTTGAACAGGCCTTTTTCATATTCAGCCGGGAATTTTTTGGGTATCCGCGTAACGACCCAATAGATGATAAAGGCCGGTAAAATGGCAGAAATGGTGGCCGCCCGGGCAATGGCGCCGATATCCAGTCCGGCCAGAAGGGGGACCACACCCACAATCAACATGGCAATAAGAATGAAATGCGCAGAGCCATAGCGGTTGGTTTTGCCCATCCAGGTCGGGATCAGGTTGTCCCAGCTGGCCACGATGAAGTTTCTGGGCAGCTGGATAAACTGGGCATTGACGGTCGTACCGATCGCCAAGCCGGCACCGCCGATCAGAAAATAGACCAGGGCCCAGCCGGGAAGAAACGCTTTGCCTGCAACAGTAAGCGGCTGATTGATCATTTTTTCCCAGGGGATGACGCCCACGCTGGCCAGGGCGACCAGTGCGTAGAGTACGGCCACCCCGATGGTGGCAACGACCATGACCAGGGGGATGTCCCTTTTGGGGTTTTTCATCTCCCCGCCCAGGGCGACGATCGTAAAAGATCCGCTGGTTGCAAATTTCAGCAGGAAGACGGCGGTCAGAAACCCCACTAGGCCTTTGGGAAACAAGGGGGTCAGATTGGCCGGTTGCAGATCCGGGATGGCAAAGCCGGCATAGACCGCCAGGGCGGATATTAGAATCAGCACCAGCAGCATCTGCACTTTGGAGGCGATCTTAAGGCCGAACATGTTGGCCAGAAAAAATACAACGATGACCAGCACCCCCCAGCCGTTAACCGACAGGACGGGGAAAATGGGATTCAGGTAGAGGCCGAAGGAACTGCCGTAAAGACCCAGGGTGATGCTGGCCAGCAGGACCAGAAACAGGACGAAGGATCCCAGCCAGCCATTGCCCAGCCGGGCCGGCCAGACGTAAAAAGCGCCGGTGGTCGGCAGGGTGGAACCGGCGACCATATACAGCACCGAGGCCATCAAAACCAGTAGCGCCGATCCCAGGTACGCCCAGATGACGCCGGGTCCGGTCATGCCGATGGCCACGCCGGTCAAGGCGATGACCCCTGCACCGATGGTCTGCCCCACCGCAATAAAAAGAACATCCCAGAAAGACAGCACCCGTTTCAAGCTTGTTTTTTCATCTGTCATCATTTTGTTCCTTTCATTGCAATGCGTTAACAGCGAGTTTGATTCTATTCAGTGCTTCGGCCAGAATCGATCGGGGGCAGGCGATGTTGATCCGTTCAAACCCATCGCCACTGGGACCGAAGGCAAAGCCGTGATCGAGACCCACCCGGGCCTTGCGGGTCATAAATTCTGCCAGCACCTTGGGACCCATTGCCAGCTGCCGGCAATCCAGCCATACCAGGTAGGTGCCCTCGGGTTTGATCACCTTGATTTGCGGGATGTGATGTTCAAAATAGTCGCTTAAAAATTCCATGTTGTGCTGCAAATAGTCAAGAAATTGCACCAGCCATTCGTCTCCGTCATTAAAAGCGGCTTCCAGGGCCACCATGCCGAAAATATTGGCCGATGGCAGAAACCCCTGGCGCGTCTGTTCAAACTTTTCTCTCAGCTTGTCATTGGGTATGATGAGTACGGACGCTTCCAGCCCGGCGAGGTTGAAGGTTTTGCTGGCGGCCATACAGGTTATCGAGTTTTGTTCAAATTCTTTTGAAATCGATGCAAAAGGAATGTGCCGGTGGCCGTTGTACAGCAATTCGCCATGAATTTCATCCGAGACCATAATGGCCCCGTTGCCGATGACAATCTCTCCCATTTTTGTCAGCTCTTCGCGGGTCCACACCCTTCCAACCGGGTTATGGGGGCTGCACAGGATCATCATGCGGATTCGTGAAGGGCTCGGCAGCACCCTTACGATCGGCTCGAATCGGGCCGCCAGATCCTCGAAGTCAACTTTATAATAGCCGTCGACCAGTTTCAGCGGATTGTTGGCCACGTGACAGCCATTGTTTTCGATGGCTCCCCAAAAAGGATAATACACCGGGTCTTGGAGAATCACGGCATCACCGGCAATGGTAAAGGCTCTGACGGCGGTAAACAGGGCGGGGACCACCCCGGGGGTTGACACAATCCATTCGGGTTTGATTTCCCAGTTGTATTTTTGCTTCATTCGATTGATCACCGCGCTGGCCGTTGAAAATGGCACCGACAGGGGATAGCCGTAAATCTCGTGCTCGGTGCGTTTTTTCAGGGCCTCGGTGATGGGCCTGGCCGTGGGCAGATCCATATCGGCCACCCACATGGGAATGATATCTTTTTCACCAAATATGAATTCGGCGGCATCCCATTTCGCGCAATTCGTGTTTTGTCTCGAAATTACCTGATCAAAATTATACGTTACCATAATTTGTCGCATCCCTGTCTGATATTTTTGTTATGAGTGTAAATTAGCGAAGATATCGAATGATGTCTATATAATTATGTGGCGGCTGGAAGGTATTTTATTTACAGAACGGTTGCCCCTGCACCGCCAGCATTGGCGCGGTTCATTCGCTTTAATGGCTATCGCACTGATATTAATTAATTTTGCATCAACTGCCGATTGCATCCGCGAAAAATCCCGGTTGACAACAGGGCGCATGCCAGTTATTTTTGATAATTACGGTTGGCGCTTATTCAAGATCCCACAGATTAGTTCCCGGCTGGCTTTAAAACCCACGCGTATCTGTGAACCATCCACACGGGTAAAAATTGATTTCAACCTCGTATCTGGTTTTCAGGGAGGCAAAAGAATTTGAAAAACAATCTGATTGTACTGGCAGCGGTATTGCTGGCGGCCCTGATAGGTTCAAATGCCGGCGCAGCCCCCATTTGCCTTGACGGGATGGCAAATGCCGGCTGGTATTCAAACGCTCTGAACAAAACCTATCTCAATATTTTCGACAAGGACAGTGGCACCTATTCTTACCGCTGGATTTACAAAGACGGCGGGACAAAGCTTTCATGGAATAGCATCAGCGAACTTAAAAACGATTTAGATGGGTATACTTACAGCTGGCGGCTGGAATCCGGAGGAGACCCGTTTGGCCATCCGGCCGACAGGATCTGGGAAAGCATTTACCTGGATGCGGGATCCTATGAAATACGCCTGGCGGAGGGGTCCGCCGCTTACAATCTTGAAAGCATCTGGGGAAATGATGAGTGGGGAACAAACCGGTGGAATGCCTATGTTCAGATCTGGGCTGATTCTGGACAGAGTTTTTATTTCGGAGACGGCAACCTGGGATTTGCAGACGAGGATGCTGCCCTGGCATATTATCAAGATATTACCGGAACATTGGATTTAGCGCAGGCCGCCAACGTATATTTTTATATCAATGACTACAACTCCATTGACAATACCGGGGGAGTCACCCTGGATATTCGAGCTGTTCCTGAACCGGCATCCCTGTGGCTGCTTGGCTCTGGTATGTTGCTGCTGCTGGCGATAGGATCGCAGCGCAACTCGAAACGCGGGACGGCCAGGAGATAATGCGGCTGATCATGCATCGCGCCGGGAGCGATTCCGGCAGCGGGACAGCCCTTTAACCCCGGAAGGGGTCAAAGGGTTTTTTTCTGGCGGGGGGTTGCCCCCTTTTTTCAATACAGGTTCTGATTGCAGACGTGGGACGGAAAATAAAATACTGGATCGATGATCTCCGGGGACGGATTGATTACCGGCGTTACGGTGAGAAAGAAAGAAGAAAAAGCAGAATTTCCGGCCAGATTTTTTTTATTGCTGTGGGGTTTGCGGCGACATTCTATCTTTCCTGGTGCGTGCTGAACACCCAATGGCGATACTGGTATGCGGCCGTTCCGTTTCTGGTCACCGAAGTCATGTTTTTTATCCTGTTTCTGTTATGGGCGAATATCCTCTGGAACAAGCGCTATCACCGCCCGGAAGGGCCATTGCTTGAAAAAAAGAATTTCAGCGTTGATATTTTTATTCCGGTGTGCGGGGAGCCGATTGAAATTATCAGCGACACGTTGGCGGCGGCGGTTGACATTGATTATCAGCGCAAGAAAATTTTTGTGCTCGATGACGGTGATGATGACGGCGTCGAGGCGCTGTGCAGACAGTTTCAAGTTCATTACCTGTGCAGGCCCGTGCATGATAACAGAAAAGCCGGAAACCTGAACTATGCCCTGAAGTTATCCAGCGGTGAGCTGGTTTTAATCATCGATGCCGACCATGAGGCCCGGCCGGAAATCATCAGTCGGATTATCGGCTATTTCAGCCTTGATAAGATCGCCTTTGTCCAGACCAACCAGCAATTTAAACTCCCGCCGGGCGACCCCTGGGGCAATGCCGATAAGGTGTTTTACAACGTGATGCAGCCCGGCAAAGATTATGATAACGCGGCCATTTCATGCGGCAGCGGCGTTATGTATCGAAGATCCGCTCTGAAATCCATTGGCGGTTTTTGCACCTGGAACCTGGTTGAGGACCTGACTACTTCCATGTTGTTGCACAGCAAGGGCTGGCGTTCGGTCTACCATAGTCAGGGCTATACCCGGGGAACCGCGCCCCAGGAAATCATCAGCCATGTGAAACAGCGACGGCAATGGGCAGTTGATTCCCTGCGCCTGTTTTACTGGGACAATCCATTTTTTAAGAAAGGTCTTAATTTTTACCAGCGGTTGCAGTATTTTCAGTTCGGATACCATTATCTGGTTTTCGGAATTTTTCTCCCGATTTTTTTTATTCTGCCCATTTGGGCCCTTTTTACGCACAATTTCATGCTGGAAACACCGGTGTGGCGATATTGTCTGGTCAGGCTGCCGTATTTTCTGCTGTATATGATGTCCAATAAAATTACCACCGACCGGCTTCATTCCTTCAAAGTGTTTCAAGCCCAGGCGGGGTTGTTTGCCGTCTATTGCCAGGCTAATTTTGCGGCCCTGTTCAGCAAAAATCGGGTTCCGCATTATACGGTGACCAACAAAACCCCCCGGCGGCGAGGGATCTGGTCCCGGATCTACCGGTGCCTGCCGCATATCATCCTGGTGCTGCTCTCCGTGGTGGCCGGGGTATACGGGCTGATGACGATTAAACATGACACCTGGTTTTTGCTGGTCAATCTATTCTGGGTGTCGTGGACGGTCATGATCTTGTGGCGGTTTATCGTTTTGAGCATCCGTCCTGAATTGCTGGCAAAATGAAATAATGAAATTTGGCATATACCGACTGCATGAGGTGTTGGACGAAGCGGCCATAAAGTCGATTGAACAGGCATACCGGATGCCGGTACAGGTTCTGTCCCTGTACCGGGCCTGGAACCGGTGTGAAATCGAAGCTGATCGGCGCTGGCTTGAACGACTGCGGTGCGCCCCCCGCGATATTATGCTATCATGGGAGCCTTGGAGAATCGACGCCGGCCGAACCGGGCCCCCGGATCAGCCGGCGTTTTCTTTAAAAAATATCATTTCAGGTCGTTACGATGTTTACCTGCGCGCTTTTGCCGATGAACTGGCCCGCATTCCGCGGTTGGTGTACCTGCGGCCCATGCACGAAATGAACGGCAACTGGTACCCCTGGTGCGTCTCGGTAAACGGCAACACCTGTCAAGATTACATATCAGCCTGGTGCCATATTCACGATCTGGTGGCCGGCCGGGTTTCGGCGAAAGTTAAATGGGTATGGACGCCCTATGCCCGGTCCTACCCCGGGCAAACAGTGGAGCAACTCGCAGATGTTTTTCCCGGCGATGACCGGGTGGACTGGGTGGGCATTGACGGATATAACTGGGGAACTTCCAGGCCATGGTCTGAATGGCAGAGTTTCGAGCAGGTTTTCTCAGATGCCTACCGGCAGCTGAGCGCCATCAGCCGCCGGCCAGTCATGATTGCCGAGACTGCGTGCGCTGAAGCCGGGGGAAGCAAGTCAACCTGGATCACCGAGGCCTTCGGCGTATTAACAAGGCGCTTTCAACGGGTCGAAATGCTGATCTGGTTTGACGTCAACAAGGAATGCGACTGGGCAATCGCGTCATCCAGGGCCTCACTGGCGGCTTTGCGGGCATCTGGGCGGATTAGGCTCCCATCCGGCACCTGAGATTGGAGAGGCCCAGGCGGTGCATCCGCCCACGCTCCCCCCTGGGGCGCAATGACACGTTGCCGGGATGAGAATGCCGGCTATTTAATCTCCTCTATGGCCAGGGGATATGCGGACAGTGCCTCGCATCCTGTTTTGCTCAAAATGATCGGGTTTTCATAGCGAAAACCGATGTTTTCCTCCGGGCAGGCGTACTGCATGGCACAAATCAACAGTTCATTTTCCCGATACACATGATCCGGATTGGTCCAGTAGGCAAACGGCCCGTCGTTCAACCCGATGCGCCATTCATCGCCCATCAGCCCGATGCCATGTTCAAAGCCGGGCACCATGTAATCGGCAAACCCGCGCTGTTCAGCAAAGCCGATCATTTCCTCGGCCAATGAGGATGGGGTGATTCCCGCGCGATAGGTTTTCAGGGTCTGTTTGACGATATCAATGAAATTGTTGGCATGCCACCACTGGCGGTCGCTGGCCGGAGCGATCAGGTAGTTGTGGGCATGATCACCCAGACCCAGTTTGAACATGGCGTGCAGATCCACCATCAGCGGCTCGCCGGGCTGTATCTTCCTGCGGGTTGCCGGCGTACATGCCCCTCCGGCCAGACCGGTTCGGTAGCCGCTGGCGATTTCATTGCCGCCGGTAAAAGACCATTCCCATTCGCTGCCCGCCTTGCGCATGGCCAAGGCGGCAATGCCGGCGATTTCAGTTTCGCTGATATCTTTGTAGCCACCGTTTTGCAGGGCATCGAAGACGGCCTGGTGGCCGATATCAACAATTCTGGACGCTTCCCTGAAGCGGTTAATGGTTCCCGGGTCCTTGATCATGGACAGCCGGTCCACAATGGTGTGGGCGTTGACCAGCTCGGCATTGGCCAGGGCCGCATCAAACTGTTCATATTCGTAATGGGTCAGGTTGCCTTCGGGCAGGTAATTGGACATGCCGGTTTCGACACCCACCCGGCCTTTTCCGTTATTAAGCAAATCGAGAATAAAATCGGAGATTTGTTCGATCTGATCCTGCCCGCCCATGGGGGCGAAACCATATACGTGGTCTTCATCCAGCCATGAATCGTCGGCCACGCGGGCCGCGTCGATGACAAAAGTAAAAGCGGTGGGCAGACCTTCGGCGGGGATGACCACAAAACTGCGCCAGGGACAAAAGGCGTCCAGGGTCCAGGAAAGCGTGCGCAGCCGGGAGCCCAGGTAGACGTCGAGATCTTCTTCTTGCATGGCGGTCTGAATCTTTTTGATGCGACCGGGAAAATCGATGAAATAGAGATCATTGTCGTCAGGTAGAGTTGTCATGGCATCCTCTTTTTAATTTAATAGCGGGTCGGAATTGTTGAAAGGACCTTGTTTAAACGGTCTGCGATGGCAGCCAGTTTGAGCGCTTTTACCATGTTGCCCTTCAGTTTGAGTTTGCGTGTCATCAATGCTTTCTGGGATCCCAGTTCGGCACGGGAAATCCTGGCAAATATTTCATAGTTACCGGTGATTTGAAACTCCGCTTTGGGTGGCTGTCCTTGCCCGATGGAAAGCTCGGTCAATTCGCCGTTTTCAAAGCGAAAAAGCAAATATTTCTGCGAACCGTCCGGACAGTTGAGATAGATGTTGGACATGGACGAGGTGATTTTGTTCATTTTTTCCGGTGACAACTCCGATTTCAGCCTTTTTTCGGCTTCTTCCCGCCATTGGCTGCTCAAATAGTCGACAAGTTCTGACATGGGCTCTCCTTATTTAATTTAGCAGGTTCGTTCACAGCATTTTTGCAAATCCCCGTCAGTTCAGGTCCAGCAAAAGGCCGGACATCATCCGAACCAGAATCCGCTTGATCTTTTTCACCGGGTTCTATTGATCTCAAAGAAGGGATCAACCGCAGAAACTATCATGGATTTCATTTTTCCTTTCAAGGTTTTTGCTGCCAAAACGCCGATCAACCACTTTTTGGGGTTCCTATGGCGATTATGGAGCATGCATAGGGGTATGCTTAAGAACGAAAGGCCCGGGAATCCAGGAGACCGTATGGGTTGAAGCTGCTTTTGACGCTCATCAGGATCGCCAGGATAACCGTGATCGCGGTACCCGTCAAAATGGCGATCATGATTGCGATCTGGTACTTGATGGCGGTCATCGGATCGGCACCGCCGAGAATCACCCCGGTCATCATGCCGGGCAGTGCCACCAGGCCGATGGTGGCAATGGTGGCCACTGTCGGCATGAGCGCTGCCTGGTAGGCTTGGCGCAGGTAGGGGCGGATTGCTTCGTGCAGGCGGGCGCCCTGTGAAAGGGTGTGAAGGAAAGATTTTTCGCGTTGCCGCATGTTTTCATAGAAGTTTCTTATCCCCACGATATCCGCCCGAAGGCAGTTGCCCAGGATCATGCCGCCCATGGGGATCACGTACTGGGCGTCCATGATATTGGGCCGGTTGAGCAAAAGACCCACGAAGGCCAGCAAAGGCACGGCGGTGCCTCCCACCAGAGCGATGAAAAGCGGTGCCACGAAGCGGCGCAATTTCAACCCGCAGCCCCGGATGATGGAAAGATCGGCCACCATGACCATGACGAGCAGCCACAGGCTGTTGAGCCACGCGCTGTTCAACTGGAAGACGATCTGGAGGTAAAATCCGACAAAGAGCAGTTGAAGCGTCATCCTGATAATGGCGACCAGCATTTTGCCGATGATGGGGATGCGCAGCCAGAGCATCATCCCGAAAGGGATGATCAGCAGGATGTAATAAGAAGAAAGGGCCCAGATACCGATGTTTTCAGTTTGCATGGTTCACGCCTTTAGCGCAGATTTGGATGGTTCGGTCAGCCAGCTCGAGAAAGGTCTGATCATGGGATACCGCCAGGATGGATGCATCCGGAATGGAAAACAAAAAATCCATGATCCGCTTCGCGTTTTTGCTGTCCAGGGCGGAGGTCGGTTCATCCAGCAGGAAGATCTTTCTTTGCAGGAGGATGGCGGCAATCAGGGCCGCCCGCTGCTTTTCACCTCCGGAGAGCGCCTTTACCTCTTTGTGCAGCAGCTCTGCTGAAAGGTAGAAACGCTCGAGCAGCCCGGGCAGCCGGTCAAGGTTCTTTCTCAGCCCCGTGTTGGCCCGGAAAGAAAAGGGATTTGTGAACCATTCCTCGAGCTTTCCGTCATCCAGTTCGGGTTCCTGGGGGACATAGGACAGAAGGGTGCGCAATTTCCATACCGATTCGGGTGTCAGAGGCTTGGCCTGGATGAGAATCTGCCCCGCATCGGGAATCACAAAACCGAGAATGCACCGCAGGATGGTCGATTTGCCGAGGCCGGATTCTCCGGTGAGTACGAGTTTTTCCCCCGGAAAAAGCTGCAGGCAAAAGCCATTCAATACCGGTTTTCCCTGAAATTTTACGTGAATATCCCTCATCTCGATAATCGGGACAATGCTGCCGGTGGCTTTTCCCGGTAATGGCGTGGTCGTTTCAGTCGTTGGTGTTTTCACAGATTTCGTCTCTCAATTCTTCAACCCGTTCACGAACAAACGCGAGGACTTCTCCCCCCATCTCAGTCAGGTAATAGCTTTTCCGGGCGCGGGGACCTGCCCCGGGATCCACTTCAGAGCG
>JAOZPY010000147.1:3206-6719 GCA_029932495.1 Desulfobacterales bacterium | reverse complement strand
ATTTATGATTGCAATTCGGCTCTGAAGGAATTAAAATTATAATTTTAAATCAACAGGCGGTTTCCATATGACCATTGACAGTGCAATATAAAAAGTATATGGAAATCTACCCGCAATCGGGTTGCAGGAAGGGTGGCCGAGTGGCTGAAGGCGGTAGTCTCGAAAACTACTGAGGGTCCTGCCCTCCGCGAGTTCGAATCTCGCCCCTTCCGCCATACCCCGGGTGCTCAAATCGGCCCGATGGAGACCTGCAGCAACAATCATTGAACGCCAAACGGAGAGATGTCCGAGCTGGCTGAAGGAGCACGACTGGAAATCGTGTGTGCTGTCAAAAGCGGCACCGAGGGTTCGAATCCCTCTCTCTCCGCCAGTAAAAAAAGTGCCTAAAGTGCCTAAAGAACTGGTATTATGTCCATTTAAATATATGCGCACGATGTCTTTATCATTTATCAGATCCTTTAACTTTAGGCACTTTAAATTTTAGGCATTTCTCCATGTCCTATCTTGTTCTGGCACGCAAGTACCGACCACAAACCTTCGACGAAGTTGTCGAACAGGACCATATTACCCGGACGCTGACCAATGCCATCGCATCGGACCGGGTCGCCCATGCCATCCTGTTTTCGGGGCCCCGGGGCACGGGCAAGACCACTGTCGCCCGTATCCTGGCCAAAGCGATGAACTGCGAAAAGGGTCCCACCCCGATTCCTTGCAATCAATGCCGATCCTGCCGCGAGATTACTTCGGGTTTTTCCACAGATGTTTATGAAATTGATGGAGCTTCCAACAACAGTGTCGATCAGATCCGGGAGCTGAGGGAAAATGTTAAATACATGCCGGCGCGTAGCGCCTATAAAATTTACATTATTGATGAAGTTCACATGCTCAGTACGCCGGCCTTCAATGCACTGCTCAAGACCCTGGAAGAGCCCCCTGAGCATGTTATGTTCCTGTTTGCCACTACTGAACCGCACAAAATTCCGATCACCATTTTGTCCCGCTGCCAGCGTCACGATTTTCGTCGCATCAGCCTAGATGCCATTGCCCGGCACATGGCTGCGATCTGCAGTCGGCAAAACGTTGAGATTTCTGATGAAAGCCTGGGACTCATTGCACGTGAAGCCGGTGGAAGCATGCGCGATGCCTTGAGCCTGCTGGATCAGGTGATGAGCTGCAGCGGTGACAAAATAGACACCATGCAGCTGCTGGATATCCTGGGGATTGTCGACCGTAAAGTGATTTACGATCTGGCAGAAGCCATACTGGATGCTGATGTTGCGGTGGTGCTTGATGTGCTTGATGATGTTTATGACCACGGGCACGACATGAAAAAACTGTATGCCGATTTGTTGGAACATTTCAGGAATCTGGTGGTCGCCGCCATGGGCAAAAAGGTCGACAAGCTGGTGGATCTTCCTGCCGGTGAAATCGAACAGCTGACCGCCCAAGCGGCAAAGGCGTCACCGGAGATTTTGGGGCAGATTTTCGACATTCTGTTTAAGCAGGCAACGGCCATCAGAATGTCCCCCCAGCCGCGGCTGGCCATTGAAATTGCTTTCATCCGGATGCTGCAGGCAAAGCCCGCCCTGCCCATTGATGTGCTCATTGAAAAACTTGAAGCTTTGCGTGGAGAAACCGTAGACCGTGAGCCATCACGCCGGTCCAACAGGCGGAATGAATCGACTGGCGGCCCCCGGCAGGAAGTGCCTTTGAGCAGCAAAGCATCGCCTGGGCCGGATGATTCCCAGATGGCTCCCCGCGGGCATCGCGCAACCGGTGGCAAAATAGCCGAACCGGACCGGGTGCTTTCCGGCGGCGAAAAGGACATTTGGCAGAAAATCAAGGCGATTATTTCTCAAAAAAATCCCTCCCTGGCAGTCAGTCTGGACCACTGTCGGCTCAAGGAGGTGACGCCGGATATTTTAACCATTGAAGTGCCTGCCAACGGGTTTTATGCCGCCATGATGCAGCGCGACAAAAACATGGAATTGATGTGTAAAGTCTGCCAGCAGGTCTGCGGCGGAGCCCTCAAGGTCCGGTTGAGTAGTGGTGATGATCCTGGCACTGACAATCTGAAAAAAAAAAAACAGGCCAATCGGTTGAAGCAAAAGGCGCTTGATCACCCGCTGGTGGCTGATGCGATTGAAATTTTTGACGGTAAGATTGTGGATGTAAAAATACTGTAGAAGCAGCAGGGAGAACTTTAAATGCCCTGCAGGAGGTTTTTATGAAAGGGATGGCCAATATGATGAAGCAGGCTCAGAAGCTTCAAGCCAAAATGATGAAAATGCAGGAGGAACTGGCTGAAAAGACCGTGGAATCCAGTGCCGGCGGCGGGATGGTCAAAGTGGTCGCAAATGGCCGACAGCAAATTTTGTCGATTCAAATTGAAAAAGAAGTCGTCGATCCTGACGATGTTGAAATGCTTCAGGACCTGGTGATGGCAGCGGTTAACGATGCCCTGGCCAAAGCCCAGGAAATGGTCAGCAGCGAAATGAGTAAATTAACCGGGGGCATGAATATCCCGGGACTGGTGTAGAAAGGTTAGGGTAATCTCCAACTAATTTGGAGAGGAACCAAAGGTCAAACATTATGGGCTACTATCCTCCATCGATTCAGTCATTGATAAAAAACATTTCCCGGCTTCCGGGTATCGGGGAAAAAACCGCGGAGCGTCTGGCCATGCACATTCTGCGCGCCCCCCGGCGGGAAGTTGAACAACTGGCGCAAAGTATTCTGACGGTTAAAGACAAGGTGAGATTCTGCAGTCGGTGTTTTGCCCTCAGCGATGATGAATTATGTCAAATATGCCGGGATCCGGCCAGGGATGCAGCACTGCTGTGCGTGGTGGAGCAGCCGGCGGACATGATTGCCGTGGAAAAAGCAGGGGCCTTTCGTGGCCGGTATCATGTCCTGGGAGGAGCGCTTTCGCCCATGAACGGCATCGGAGCGGAGGATATTCGTATCCGGCAACTATTGGAGCGGGTAAAAAACAGCGGTGTCAAGGAAGTAGTCCTGGCCACCGGTACCAATGTGGAAGGGGAGACGACCGCCTCTTATATTGCCAGGGTACTTGAACCCTATGCCGTAAAGGTGTCACGTATTGCGTCCGGGGTCCCGATGGGGGGCGATCTCAAATACGTTGACCAGGTCACCCTGAAAAGAGCCATGGAGACCCGTCATGCCATGTGACAGTAGTCAAACCGCACAACTTTTTTCCTGCCGTCAGTGTGGTGACTGCTGTAAAGGATATGGGGGAACTTACGTAAGCGACCAGGATATTGAAGCCATCAGCCGTTATATCGGTATGCAGCCGCAGCATTTTATCGATCGCTATTGCGATATGTCCGGCAAAAGACCACTGCTGGCTCAGAAAGAAGATGGATATTGTATTTTCTGGGACCAGCTTTGTACGATTCATCCCGTCAAGCCCCGGATGTGCCGGGCTTGGCCGTTTATCGAAAGTATTCTGGTGGATCCACGAAACTGGCGGATAATGGCTGCCTGCTGTCC
>JAOZPY010000147.1:0-3106 GCA_029932495.1 Desulfobacterales bacterium | reverse complement strand
CCGGCATCCATAAGCCGGTAGACGGTTTTTGCTTCGGAATCCGAGATAACCTGCAACAGGATATTTTGTCTTATCAGGGTATTTAATCCGTCGATTAACATCTGCTCGGTGCCGTTCCAGATTTCCAGCAATGTTTCGATCGAGATATCCTGATCCGAATCCACCAGACCGCAGCATAGCAGGTAAATGGAAACCTGTTCAACCGTGAGGCCCAGGCTAAAAATTTTTTGATCCATAACCGACGGTTTTCGAGATGATGGCATCTATCGCTCCCAATGAGTGCCTAAGTGCTTGTATTCACAAATACTGTGACGTATTGTTGATTTTTGGATTAACCGCAGAGTTCGCAGAGAACGCAGAGCAACAAATGCTTTGGCCATCTCTCTGCGCTTTCGGAGATCTCTGCGGTGAGTTTTTTTAAATGTTATCGTATTTATGAAATTGTGTACTAAGTAAATTAAGATATCAGGTCAGGGAAAAAACAGATGACAATATAGCCGTCTGGCCGGAAAAAATCAATATGGATCACGAGCGGAAAAGCCGACAGCAACTTGTCGATGAACTGGACCGGGTCAAGCTGCAGTGTTCACGCCTGGAGGCCAACCACCGGCGTTGTGAAAAGGCACTGCGCGAAAGCCAGCACCAGCTTCAGCAGGCCCAGAAGATGGAAACCCTGGGAACCCTAGTGGCCGGTGTGGCCCACGAAATTAATAATCCGCTTAACCTGATCATATATAATCTGCCGCTGTTGAGAAAAATTTGGGTTGATTTCCTTCCTTTGCTCATGGAACGCAGGCAAATAGAGCCTGGACGGAAATTCGGCGGTTTTTCCTATGATTTTCTGCAAGACAACCTCGCTCGACTGGTGGCGGATATGGATTTGGCGGCCAGTCGGATGGCCAAGACGGTGGCGGATCTGAAAAGTTTTTCCCGTCAGTCCAATGTCGCTGAGAAATTTCCGGTTCAGGTCAACACAGCAGTAAAAAATGCCATCCGGCTGTCCCGTGCCACCCTTAAAAGGTCCGCTGTCCATATTGAACTTTCGCTGGCCGATGATCTGCCGGCCATTGAGGGCAACCTGCAGAGCCTTGAGCAGGTGATCATAAACATTGTCATCAATGCTGTTCAGGCCATTGACCACTCCCGGGGAAAAATACGAATCACCACCGGCGTGCAGGTCAAAGACGGCCGGGTTTATGTTCGCATCGCCGATAATGGCCGGGGAGTACCGTCGGAGATTGCCGACCGGATTTTTTTACCCTTTGTAACCGACAAACAGACCGAAGGCGGCACCGGTCTGGGCCTTTCTGTGACTTACAGCCTGGTCCAGGCCCATGGCGGGGAGATTATTTTTAAAAGCCGGCCGGGGCAGGGATCCGAATTTACGGTTTGCCTGCCCTCACTGTTGGAACGCCAAGCAGCCAGAGTACTGGTTGTCGATGATGATCTGACCATCCGCCGGATGCTGATCGAAGCGCTTACCATGGATCGGCGCTACCTGGTGGAAGAGGCTTCCAACGGTTTTGAAGCCTCAATCAAACTCGGTACTTATAGACCGGACCTTCTCATTCTCGATATTTTCATGCCGGAAATGGATGGCCTGGAGCTGTGCCGCATTATTCGCAACGAGCCCGAGTTGTCTGAAATGAAGGTGATCATTACCACCGGTTATCCCGAGCACCCCAAGCTGAATGAAATCGGCAAACTGGGTTTTAGCAATATTTTACTAAAGCCCTTTAAACTTGGGGCGCTGGTGGCGGCAGTGGGAAAAATTTTAGACGGAGTGTAATCGCTTCTGGCAGCTTGGCCAAGGAAATATCACAGGGAGATATAAAAAAGAATCCGCTGAAGGCGGATAAATATTGAATGTTGCATAAGGCATGTTAAAGGTCGAAGTAGGGAATTTTGTCGATTTTATACAGTGACTGAACAAAGCGAAATTACACAGTGTCTCCAGTTTTAGATTCGGCGGGGGGGAGTGTGATTTCCCGCCGGATGTAAATGTCGCGCTTGGGATAGGGAATTTCAATTCCCTGTTCGTCAAAAGCGGCTTTAATCCGGTCGGTGATATATGAAATCGTGTCCATGCGCCGGCGCGCATCGGCAATCCACACCCGCAGCTGCAAATCCACCGAAGATTCACCGAAATTTCTCACCACCACCTTGGGGGGCGGATCCGCCGACACCCATTTTGCTGTGGCGGCTACCTGCAAAATAATGTCCTTGGCCTGCTGCACATCGGCATCATAGGCGATGCCGATATTGATGCGCACCCTTATTTTTTCGGAGATGGTGGTATAGTTGATAATATCGCGCAGCATGATTTCATTGTTGGGGATGATGATGACGATATTGTCGGTTGTTTTTATCTTGGTGGCCCGCAGGCCGATATCGATGACATCTCCCCAGGTTGAACTGCCGGCCGGAGCGCTCCACACTTCAATGCGATCTCCCACCTCAAAGGGTCTGTCAATGATCAGCAGGATACCGGCAATCAGATTGGACAGGGTATCTTTGGCGGCAAATCCGATGGCAATGCCGGCCACCCCGGCCCCGGCGATAAAAGGCATCACGTTGAATCCCAGTGTGTCAAGCGCCAGGACGATCGCAGTTACATATATGATAATGCCGGCAAAGCGCGACAGCAGTTCGAAGATGATATCGTCGATTTTGCTGGCGGTTTGGCGGGCCACTTTTTTTTGCAGGTAGGCGACGGAAATGATCAGGAAGTCTTTGACCGGTTTGGCCAGCCACAGGATGATAAAGGCATGAAAAATAATTTCCAGCAAGGGAAGGCGAACCTGCTGGATGAGGTAAGATCCGGCAGCCAGCAGCAGCATCAGAAACAACGCCCGGCGGATCAACTTGAAGACCACGGTGTTGACCCGGATAAATTCATACTTCCTGATTTTTCTTTCCACCAGGTGCACAATTTGCACCAGCACAAACCAGGTCAGCAGGAAAACGACCAGCACCAGCACCACCTTTTCTACCACGATCAGGTAGGGTGGGTTGGTTGGCAGCAGGGCCTGGAGCTTGGCGATAAAAGCAGATAGCGTTTGCATGGATCAGGTCTGGTCTGAAAGGAAAGCAGCTTTTAAAAATT
>JAOZPY010000146.1:3823-6723 GCA_029932495.1 Desulfobacterales bacterium | reverse complement strand
GGGCCCGATCCGGCGCAATGACTGGCGCGCCTGACGGCTTACGATACTTAAGGAGGCAAAATGTCCGAATGGCATAAAACCGGCTGTGTAATGTGCGCCCAGAACTGCGGACTTGAAGTGCGGGTGGAAAACAACCGCATGGTCCGCGTCCGTCCCGACGGGGACAACCCCCGCAGCCAGGGTTATGCCTGCCGCAAGGGGCTGAACGTCATGTATCACCAGCACCATGCCCAGCGGCTGACCCATCCGCTCAAACGGGTCGGCGAGCGGTTCGAAAAAATTTCCTGGGACCAGGCCATCAATGAAATCGCCGCCCGACTGCGGGCCATCGTCGATGCCCACGGGCCCAAAGCGGTGGCTTACATGGGCGGCGGGGGCCAGGGCTGTCACTTCGAAGCGGCGTTCGGTGTTCGCCTGATTCGCGCCCTGGGATCGCACTACCATTACAACGCCCTGGCCCAGGAGCTGACCGGCTCCTACTGGGTTTGGGGCCGGGTGTTGGGCCGTCAGAACCTGCTGATCGGAACCGATCATCATAACACGGACATGCTGGTGGCCGTCGGGTGGAACGGCATGATGAGCCACCAGATGCCCCAGGCGCGCAAATTTCTCACCCGTTTCGCCAAAGACCCGGATAAAACCCTGGTGGTCATCGATCCGCGCCGATCGGAAACCGCCGCAATCGCCAACATTCACCTGTCCATCCGGCCGGGCACCGATGCCCTGCTGACCCGGGCCATGATCGCCATCCTGCTGCAGCAAGGCTGGCATGACCGGGACTATATCGCAAGGCACGTGAGCGGTTTTGACGAAATCGCCGGCTGGTTTGCGGATTTCGATGCGCGCAGGGCCATTGATGTCTGCCAGCTGGATTATGAACAGGTCCGGGACCTGTGCCAATTGATGGCCACCCGCAAATGGTCCATGCACTATGACCTGGGCGTTTTGATGAACCGCCACAGCACGGCCACAACTTACCTGCAGGCGATCCTGCTGGCCGTCTGCGGCCGCATCTGCGTTGCCGGCGGCAATGTCATCCCCGGTGCGCTGATGCCCATTGCATCGCACAGCGATGAGCGCGACCCGCGCACCTGGCGCACGGTGACCACGAATTTTCCAGCCATCGCCGGGGTTTTTCCCCCCAACGTCATGCCGGAAGAAATTTTAAGCGACCACCCCGAGCGGTTGCGGGCGGTCATCTGCGGCCAGTCCAACCCGCTGCGCTCATACGCCGATACCCGTCTGTATGAAAAGGCCTTCCAACGCCTCGACCTGCTGGTAACCGCCGAGCTGGCCATGACCGAAACCGCACGGCTTTCCCATTATGTGCTGCCGGCCCGCTCGGGTTATGAATCCTGGGACGGCACCTTTTTCCCCTGGACCTACCCCGGCATTTATTTTCAAATGCGCCCCCCGATTATCAAACCGGAAGGCGAGCCCCTGGAAGTCAGCCAGATATTTACCCGCCTGGCCGATCAACTGGGAATCATCCCCCCCATTCCGGCGGCTGTTCATGAGGCTGCCGGAAAAGACCGCATGTCCTTTGCGGCGGAACTGATGAAGTTTATGCAGTCCGAACCCGGCGCCCCGGCAACCATGCCTTTTGTGCTGGCCAAAACCCTTGGAGAGCAACTGGACTCGGCCAACCTGGCGGCACTGTGGGGAATTTTAATGACCGCCCCCCGGCAATTCCGGGAAAATGCCGTCCGGCAGGGTTTTTCACCCGGCCCCGCCCAGGGAGAAGAAATTTTTAAAGCCATTGTCGATCACCCGGAAGGCATCTGGGTCGGCCGTTTGGATCCGGATGAAAACATGAAAAAAATTCGCAATCCGGACGGCCGGATCAACGTGCTGATCCCGGAGCTGGCCGACTGGGTTCACAACATTGATGCCGACACGGAGCAAAAAGCGCTGGCAGCAGATGAAAAATTCCCATTGGTGCTCATGGCCGGCCTTCACATGGACACCAACGCCAACACCCTCATGCGCGATCCGGCCTGGAACAAGGGCCGCCGGGCCTGCACCCTGGCCATGCACCCACAGGACGCCGATAAATTGAGCCTGCGTGACGGGCAGCAGGTCCGGGTCGCCACCGAGGCCGGAACAGTTGAAATTGAACTGAAAGTAACGGATACCACCCCGCCCGGAATGGTGGTGATGCCCCATGGTTTTGGACTGGAATACAACGAAAATGTTTACGGCGCCAATGTCAACCACTTGACAAAAGCCACGCACCGCGACAAACTGGCGGGTACACCGATTCACCGTTATGTACGCTGCCGGGTGGCAGCGGCCGGGTAAAAAATTGAACAGCTCAATCTGTTTATAACCTCAAACCTTTGACAACGGAAAGATTCTAAAATGCGCAAGCTGTGGTGTATTGCTGTGGCAATGGTGCTGCTCAGCGGGTGGACATTCTGCCCGCAGGGGCGGGCGGCAGACTGGGAAATGGTGGGCGCGCGGGCCGGGATTTCAGACAACCGCAACGACAAAAATTTTTACCAGTACGAAGCTTTTGCTATCTGGAACATGCCCTGGTCATGGAATCTGGGCGCCGGCTGGTCGTTGACCCCCTACCTGGAGGCCAATGCCGGCCTGATAAGGGCCAGCAGGACATCGGCATTTATCGGTTCGGCAGGACCCGGCATTTATTTTACCGGCTTCAAAGAAACCACCCGCATTTTCATGGGAATCAACCCGACATACATCAGCAAACACCAGTTCGGCCGTGATGACCTGGGAGGCGCCATCCAGTTTACCTCTCATATCGGCATTGATTTTCACGTCACCCGCCAGTGGGCGATCGGCTACCGCCTCCAGCACATGTCCAACGCCGGCCTTTACAGCCCGAACCCGGGGGTCAATATCCATATGCTGGAAGTTGGTTACCGTTTTTAGAA
>JAOZPY010000146.1:0-3723 GCA_029932495.1 Desulfobacterales bacterium | reverse complement strand
TTTTTGAAAACTTACCGGTTCAACAAATGCCGGGTGGCGGCCGTCATCATTTTGCGCCACTCGTCTTTGCCGGTGGAATAGGCGTCGATCATGTGATGGTGGTATCTTCCAAAAGCCTCTTTTCCCTTTTTGACGATATAAAGTTTCCATTGATCCAGATGATGATCCCGGATCAGGTTCTTCAGGCTCCACAGGGGGATGAATTCATCCTTGGGATCGATGAAAACCAGGGTGGGAACGTTGATCTTGGGGTCGACATGGCTTTCAAAGTGCGCCAGGCCGTCAAAAAGGGCATTGAAAGCGGCGATGGGCGTTCCCGTCGGATTGCTAAGGTAATCTTTGGGGGCCAGCAGGCTCGGGATGACCAACCGCGGAAACGGGCTCAATGCCCGCTCAAGATAAAAGAAGCCGTGCAGCTTAATGGCCGGCGCCAGAAGAACCATGCGGTCAAAATGCACATCCGGCCGTAAAGCAAACAGGTCAAGCCCCAGCAAAGCACCCAGGGAATAGGCCACCAGAAAACGGGGCGCATTGACCAGCCGGGCCCTTTTTTGAACCGCCAGCCAGCCCAGGTACACTTCGTTCATCCACAGCCCGTAAGACACCTCCCGGAAAGACTGCATGCGGGCTGCCGCACTGTCCATTCCGGTCACGTGATCATAATTGTCTCCGTGGCCGCGCAATGACAAGCGGCACACGTCAATCCCGGAGACGGTCAGATAGGAAATCACGGACTGCATTTTGTCGGGCCTCAGGTTCAGGCCGTGGATCACCAGGGCGACGCCTTTGGGTTTTGCCGTTGCCGGGGCATAAAACCAGCGGATGGCAGGATTTTCGGATGGCATTTTATTTGCACTGTCAGCGGGCATCTGGTTGATTACAGCCTGCTGCGGCACGATGGCTTCATCTTTTTCATCTTTTGGATTCAGTTCCGTCCACCCATCATTAAAGGTCAACAGCAAGAACAAAATGATAAGACTCCATCTGCATATTAACATCCATTTTGGCTTCATGAATTGCCTTTTTCTTTGTCTACCTGGAACAAATAGATATCCCTGTGATGGATAACGCCTAAAAAGCGCCTTTGCCCCTTGGGTTCCACTACCGGCAGAAAGGGCACCGATTGGCTTTCAAAGACCTGCATGGCATGCGCCAGACTGTCTTCCGGCGACAGCGCGGTCATGGCATGGGCGATGTCCTGGGCAATAATCAACTGCCCCAATTCTTTATTATAAAACAGATCCCGGATGGCCGTCAGAAAAATCATGCCGATCCACTCTTCATTTTTTCCGACGACCGGCAGCATGCTGTAACGGCTGTGTTCCATGATCCTGACGATTTTATGCAGACCGGCATCCGGAGGAATCGTGTCAATATGATAGCGCATCAAATGCCTGACCTGGATGGGGCCGGTGAAATCGACCTGCTGATAACTGCGTTTCATCCCCAGGGCCTCTCTGATACGATCGGCGAAAAGGTGCATTTCGGCCGCAAAACCGCCGACGGTCACCGATGAGAGCAATTTTACAATTCTCACCTCCCCGCCCCTGACAAGAGACACGCGCGTCAGCACCGGACCGATAACCTCGAACACGGCAGTTGTACTGAGGATAATCGCCGCCAGGGGTTCTCCCAAAGCCGGCATCTCTTTGGCCGCCCACGAGGAAAGCCCGATGGCCAGGCCCGCCTGGGACAACAGGCCCATGCCCAGGTACAGGCTGTCCGGTTCTGCTGCCCGCGCCCATTTTTTGCCCACTCTGGTTCCAAGGATCTTGCCCCCGATTCTGGCGGCAACATACAATCCGCCGGCAAGCCCGATTTGCGGGAGCATTTCAAGATGTAAACTGGCCCCCGCCAGAACAAAAAACAAAGCGTAAAAAGGATAATCGACCTGCTTGAGCCGATCGATGACCATTTGGGTCCGATCGCAGGTGTTGATCAGAACCGCTCCCATGACCAGGTTGGTCAGCAGCGGAGAAACCGATAAATAATACGACAACCCAACACCCAGCATGACTCCCGCCAGTGATACGATCAGCAGTTCATTTTGTTCCGGATGGCGGCGCAGATAAAACTGCAATAACAGCGCCAGCGCCAGCCCGAGCAACGGGGGAATCAATAACTTGCGGGCCATTTCCGTAATAATCGCCGCCGAAGACAACCCGGCCGGCGCGCCAGATGTCAATTCAACCAGACCCAGCGTCACGACAAAGGCCAGAATGCAGAACAGGTTGTTCAACCCCACCATGGCGAGCACATGATCGGTCAGGGGTCCTTCGGAATCGTATTCTCTGATCACCAGCAAGGTTGCTGCGGGGGCTGTGGCAACCGCAAGGACTGCCAGCAGCAAAGCCATGGCGGGTGCCCGGTAATAAACGATCAGCAGGCTGAGCAAAACAAGCACGAGGGTGGTTACAATCTCGGCGATTGAAAAAAATGAGACGGTCTTTTTCAGCCGCCTGAAATGGGACGCCTCAAACTCACAGCCGATATAAAAAGCGATCATCCCCAGGGCCAGTTCGCTGATAATGACAAAAGCGGCCAGGTGTTGTCGGGTCAATACTTCAAACACGGAGGGTCCCATCAAAATCCCTGCCAGCATATAGCCGGTGACCCGTGGAATGCGGAAAAAGGCGGCGAGCCTACCGCTGACAAGGGCCAGCACCAGGGCAATGGCCAGGATAACAATATCGTTCACGAGCTTTCACACCTCTTACGCACAGAATCCAGACGCCTTGGCTGACCAGGGCAACATCACCGGCCGGGTCCGGGCAGCCGCCGTCCCGCAGACCAAATATCGGACTTTGCGATCCAGTTTAGCGCAGGTATACCGAGATTGCAACTCGATCCAGGGTATTCGCGCGGGCGAAATTGTGCAACACGGGAAAAAATCATCATCACAAGACTCACCGCTTGACAGACCAGCCTGCCTTCTATAGGTAAAGGCAAATTAACCCCAACGTTGCATAAACAACATGGCAAATGATATCTAATGATCCGGTATTATAGCCGCTATCACAACGAGAACCTCATTTCGAAAGGAGAAAACCGATATGGCCTTTATTGAACTGCCGGATATGGAAACGGTGGATGAGCCGATCAAAAAGCAATTTGAAAAAGTCAAAGAATTTACCGGTGAAGTTGGAGAAATGGTCCGAATCCTGGCGATCCGGCCCGATATCCTGGATATGACCAATCACATGGTCAAAACCCTTCTTTTTTCCCAGTCAGACCTGGACATCAACACCAAAGAATACATCGCCATTGTGGTGTCCCTTGAAAACGGCTGCACCATGTGCGTGGGGGAACACGAACGCATCGCCAAGCTGCTGGGTATCCCGGAAGAGCTGATTGACAGGATCAAAGAGGGTTTTGAAGACGCTGATCTGCAAGAAGGGCAAAAACAGCTGCTGCGATTCTGCATCAAAGCGGCAAAGCAAAGCTACAAGGTGACTCCCGAGGAGGTTGAGGCATTGCGCAAAGCGGGGTACACGGATTCTCAGCTTTTAGAGGCCGTAACCCTGGTGGGCTATTTCAACTACATCAACACCATCTCTAATGCCATGGGGGTGGACAAATAAACTTCGACGTTAAGATAAGCCGCCCCGCCCGCAGGCAGGCGGGGCAGAATAGGAACAGGCCTTATTCAACCGGCAGGCTGTAGGGACTATTCCCTGAATAAAAGCGGCTTATTTTAGTTTTTCGTTATTCTATACCCGGGCA
>JAOZPY010000145.1 GCA_029932495.1 Desulfobacterales bacterium | reverse complement strand
ATTGGCCATCTTGTGAAGGATACCCAGGTTATCCTCAATGAGCCGTGTAGCCTTTTCGGAGGCCCCGATTATAATATTTCTGACTTCCTCGTCAATCCTTTGTGACGTCATTTCACTGAAATCCCTGTGCCGGGTAAACTCACTGCCAAGAAATATCTGCGCTTCCTTTTTGCCAAAGGCAACAGGTCCCAGTTCTTCGCTCATACCGTACTCACAGACCATCTTTCTTGCAAGACCGGACGCCTTTTCAATATCACTTGCCACTCCTGTTGTCTGGGTATTGAGCACAATCTCTTCCGCAGCCCTGCCACCCATCAAGATGCTTATATTGTTCTCCAAGTCATCTTTAGGATAGGTGTGTTTTTCATTTATGGGGAGCTGCTGCGTCAGGCCAAGAGATCGACCCCGGGGAATGATGGTTACCTTATGAATGGGATCTGTACCGGGAAGGAGTCTTGCCACAAGGGCATGCCCTGCCTCGTGATAAGCCATGTCTCTTTTTTCCTCTTCAGAGATAATCATGCTTTTCCGCTCAGGCCCCATCATGACCTTGTCCTTGGCGTCTTCAAAGTCGATCATCTCCAACCTGTCCTTTCCGCGTCTGGCCGCCATCAGTGCGGCCTCATTCACCATATTCTCAATGTCAGCCCCGGTAAACCCGGGAGTCCCCCTTGCAAGGGCTTTGATATCGACATCATTTGACAGGGGCGTCTTTTTTACATGGACTTTCAGGATTCCCACTCTCCCCATTATGTCAGGAACAGAGACAACTACTTGTCTGTCGAATCGCCCGGGTCTCAATAGAGCGGGATCAAGCACATCGGGCCTGTTTGTGGCTGAAATCAAAATGACGCCCTCATTGGATTCAAAGCCGTCCATCTCCACCAGAAGCTGGTTGAGGGTCTGTTCTTTTTCATCATGTCCACCCCCTAAACCCGCACCCCGGCGGCGACCAACCGCGTCAATCTCATCCACAAATATGATGCAGGGAGCATTTTTTTTGCCCTCCTTGAAGAGATTTCTGACCCTTGAAGCACCAACACCCACGAACATCTCTACAAAATCCGATCCGCTTATACTGAAAAAGGGGACATCCGCCACACCGGCTATTGCCCTTGCCAGTAACGTCTTCCCTGTGCCTGGAGCTCCCACAAGAAGAACACCTTTCGGGATCCTTCCCCCCAGCCGGGTGAATTTCCCAGGATCCCGAAGAAAGTCGACGATTTCCTGCAATTCATCCCTGGCCTCATCAATTCCCGCGACATCTTCAAAGGTGACTTTCTCCCGCGAGTCCGACAGAAGACTTGCTCGATTTTTTCCAAAGGACAGTGGATTCCCACCGCCACCCTGCATTCGGCGCATGAAGAATATCCAAACACCCACCAGCAAAAGCATCGGGACCCACGAAAGGAACATCCTGAGCCATGAGGCCCCTTCTTCGGGTTTTGCAGATATTTTCACCCCTTTCCCCTTGAGCAACGTAATCAGTTGTGGATCTTTCGGGGCAAATGTATGAAAAGGTCCTTGCGCGGTTAAACCCGATATATTGTTCCCCTGTATCGTGACCCGGATGACCCTTCCGCTCTCAACCAAACTTACAAAATCACTGTAACCCATAGAGGCGCTGCTTCCTTGTCCATTCAATATCCGAAACAGCATGATCAGCATAAATCCAATCATGATATAAACAGCAATATTTTTGTGGGATGGGTTCACTTTAATCTATTTTCCATAAGATGCATTCATATATTTTCATAAGCTTTTCACACGTGCTTGTTCCGGCATTGAACCCAAAACTCCCCTCTCCTCAATGCCGACAACAAACGCCTGTCGTTTCACGGTCTTATTTTCATGATCATCACCCGGTTTAAAATGATCAGGGGAGACGGCAACCTCAAAATCATGACGCTGCTGCACGCATACAGTGAATCAAGTCTCTGACTTCAACAGTTGCTATACCGGTTTGAATATCAGACATGCCATAGGGAATGACCAGGTCACCGTTGTGGAGGATCGCGCCGCAGGTATACACGACATTGGGGACATACCCCTCGCGCTCTTCCGCAAGCGGTGCAAGTAACGGCTCTCCAAGGCGGGCGATGACTCTTGCGGGATTTTCTAGATCAAGCAGCATGACGCCGATGGCATACTGACGCATGGGCCCGACCCCGTGGGTGAGCACGATCCAGCCTTCATCAGTCTCCAAAGGTGAGCCGCAGTTCCCGATCTGAATGAACTCCCACGGACGTGCGGGCTCCTGGATAATTTCGGTCTCCTGCCAGAAATGGATATTGTCCGAAAACATGATATGATTGTTTTCACCGTCCTGGCGCGATAGCATGACGTAGCTGCCGTCAATTTTCCGGGGGAAAAGCGCCATGCCCTTGTTTTGGATCGCTTTGCCGTTGAGGGTTATCACTTTGAATTTGACAAAATCCTTTGTCTCAATCAGCTGCGGCAGGATTGTAAGACCGTTATAAGCCGTATAGGTCGCATAATAGGTAACTTCGCCGTTCTCATCAAAAAATTGCACGAATCGGGCGTCTTCAATGCCACTGCTTTCGTTTTTCGAAACGGGAAAGATAACCCGTTCGGATATGCGATGATCAGCCCGGAAACGTACCTCATAATTGGAACTCGCAAGCCAGTACATGATTTCAAAGGTTTGGTTCTGGCGAAGCTCTGAAAAGAGAGGTCTCGCACGAAGCGCTCCAATTTCATTTTTTAATGTATGATAGGTGAAATCTTCCGGTACCTGGCCAAGGAGATGAGCTGTTACCTCATTGCAGGCATCCATTTCATGAAGCTTCAGCTGGAAAAGATGCCGGTCGTAAACTGCGTTTAAACGGACGTCAGGCCTCTCGACATAATCGCTGACCGGGTCGAAGATAAACGTATTGTGCCCGTCAAGGACACCACTGCGAAACACAATAGAAGAAACATGCCCTTCGCCGATTGCCCTCAGGCTCATGATAAAGCGTAAGCTGCCTTTGTCCAAATGGCTTTGATCAGGATGGAGGACGATTGAAGGATTAAAAAGGGCGGCCGATTCTATGGAGTACTCCATGGTAAAATAGGCGCCGATAAGAATCCTTTGAACATCGCTGAGCACAGCATCCCGGGGAACATAATCTTTTACCGCATCAAGGTGATGTTCAAAAACAGCCATGATGTCTTTGTGTCGCTCTGAAAAATCATGCATAATTTCTTCAAGAAGTTTCTCGGCATCCATATCGGACAGGTCCGTTATGCGTTGAATGATTTTTCGTATACGATATGCACCGTCAGGAATATGCAGGCGGGTTATAACGCGTGAAGGGTCGCCCTGCATTTTCTTCTTTTCTCTTTTAACCTTTGGCCGTAGCCGTTTTTTTCCATCCATATCTCTGCCCACTGATAGATTATGCCGTCTCATAACAGCCTACATCGGAGGCCGTTTTTTTGTGAGGCATAACTGTACAAGGTCATCAATGTGTGCCGTGCCGGCACACATGACCGTATCCGCCCCGCCCCAATAAATTTTTACCGTCCCGTCGTCTTCAGGAACAGTGCCACAGGTAAATACAACATTGGGCACATAGCCATTTACTTCCCAAGGATCCTCAGGCGCCAATATCCACTGGTCGGAAACGCCGATAATTTTGGCCGGATCATCAAGGTCATGCAGGGCCGCACCGAGGCGGTACACTGTTCCGGACATCGTCTTAAAGACACCATGGTAGATATGAAGCCAGCCCCTGTCGGTTTTAAATGGCGGCGCACCGGGTCCGATTTTCATTTCATCCCAGTGATAGGCCACCGGCTTCATAATCACCCTCGAATCGCCCCAGTGAACCAGGTCGGGAGAATAGGAAATCCAGACGGACCAGGGCGAAAGCTCCGAATGCGGCCGATCCAGGCGCACATACCGGCCACCGAACTTTTCAGGGAAAATAACGACGTTTCGAAAATCGGCCTGGGTGATCAGCGCAATACGCTCAACGGTTTTAAAATCCCTGGTGCGTGCAAGGGCAATCCGCACGCCGTGACGGGAATAGGCGCTGTAGGTTAGCAGGTACTCTCCATCTACAGGGCAAATTCTGAGGTCCTCGACGCCGAATGCTTCATATTCGGCAAAAGCATTGTCCGTTGAAGGTAGAAGAAAGGGTTTGGCATGAACCGTAAATGAAAAACCATCCTCGCTGTCGGCCCTGCCGATGATTGAGCGGCCGTTCAGTAAATGCGACCTGAAAAGCATAATGTAGCGATCGTTGTGTTTGACGATACCTGCATTGTGAACGGTAGCGACTGGGTACGGCACATCCTTCCTTGTCAGTATGGGATTCTTTTCAGACCGTTCGATGATTGAACGATGCGTTTTCATGCCGGTGTGTCCTGTACAATCATTTCATAGACTTGTATGTATTCATCGATCATTCGGTCCACGGTGAAATGCCGTTCAACCTGATGGCGGCAATATCCACGGTCAATCTCTTTAATCCGGGCTACGACCTCAATGGCCTCGTCCACGTTGCCCACTAAAAAACCACTTTTGCCGTTTTCGATAAGTTCAGGCATGCTGCCCCGATCAAAGGCGATCACGGGCGTACCGCAGGCCATTGATTCGATGACGGACAGACCGAAGGGTTCATCAAACTGTATTGGATGCAACAGTGCGCAGGCTTTGCCGAGTAGCCGTTTCCGCTCAACTGGTCCGACGCTGCCAACATAAATCACCTTGTGGTTGTCTATGTGCGGGGCAACATATTGGTCATAGTAGGCCTGGTCCTGAATGATACCCGCCATGATCAGTTTTTTATTACAGGCCCTCGCGATGTTCAGGGCCTCTTTGACACCCTTGTCATGATGAATGCGCCCGAAAAACAGCAGGGAATCGTCTGGAGCAGGCTGAAAATCAAACTGCTTGATGTCAATGCCGTGATGGATGGTCTTGATATAATCAAGATCCGGCGACCGGTCGGCATGGCTGATGGAAACATAGGATACCGTGTTGTTGTATTTTTTGTAAACCGGCAGGATACCGGGCGATGAAAAGCCGTGAATAGTGGTCACCAGCGGGGTGCTGATTAGACCGGTATAGGTCAGGGGCAGATAGTCAAAGTGGTTGTGGATCATGTCGTACCCATCGGCATGTTCAAAGAGTTCGGAAATGTGCAGGCACTCCCAGACTTTTGGTATAAGCGAGCGGTTTTCTTCATAGCCCTGCGGGCAAATCGCATGCAGTGTGCCGCTGGTCTGCGAATCCGCGGTTGCAAACAAGGTGACATCATGACCGCGCGCCACCAGCCCCTCGGTTAAGAGAGATGCTATATTTTCCCAGGGCCCGTAGTGCCGTGGCGGGGTGCACCAGGCAATGGGCGAGAGCATGGCAACGTGCATGACCGATCCTTTCGTTAATCAGTTTCTTGTGACGACGGCTGGTTTAAAATCTCGTCGGTATAAAGCTTTTGCAATGTCATCAGCGAAAGCAGCCAGGCAAGGGACGATTCGGCGCCCTCATTTTGGTTGATGCCGTCCGCCATCAACCCATCCCGGCAGCCGCCGGTCTTGGGATCATAGAGCGACATATTCAGGTCATTGTGCCCGAGAAACCAGTTAAAGCACATCACCGCATTGTCGAGCCATGATTTATCCCGGGTGACGTTAAAGGCTTCGACGCAGGCTTCGATCATGGCATTGGCCTCGACGGGCTGCTGGTCAAAGCGAGCCTTGGGGCCGCCTTGTTCATACCATCCGTTGCTGCCTATTGGGACAAAATGACCGTCTTCGGTTTGGATGGTGAGCAGCCACTTGAGGGATCTGAGTCCCATATCGAGCATATCGCTCCGCTGTATCCATTGACCGGATAGGAGGAGGGCATGGGGCAACTTGCCGTTGGCATAGTTCAAGGCGTTTTCAAGCCAGGGCCAGTCGTCTGTTCCATTGTTTTCAAACTGATCAAAAAGCCTGTTGGCAAGGATCTCCCGGATCCTGCGCACATCACTGTCGCCGGAAAACTTGTCCAGGTAGGCATGTATGCCCACCAGACAAAAAGCCACGGCGCGAGGTGAATGAAAATTCTCGACAGCTTGCAGAGCCTTGTTAAAAAGGGTCGTGCTCATTGCGAGATGCCCGGGATTTTGAAGAAACGACACCGCCTTGCCGAGGCTCCAGATCGCCCTGCCATGTGCATCTTCTGATCCGATCTCCTCCGTCCACTGCCTCGAATAGCTCATGAAGTTCCGAAAACGACCATTTTTTTCATTAAAGGCATACAAAAGGAATCCGAGATAATGACTGCTGAGGAAATCAAGCCCCAAGCCGTTTGTCGGCAGGTATTTTTGACCCATGGCGGCAACCAGCAGCGCCCTGGCGTTATCATCGGTGCAATAGCCATGGGTGCGATCGGGAATGGTATAGTTGGCATGCTGCAACATTCCGGTATCATCGGTAAAGGCCTTCAGGTGATCCAGCTTGATCTCCGGGAGCTCGAAATTCGTGATGACCTTGATGTTCTCAACATAAGAATACCGGGGACGGGGGTACCGGGTCCTGCTCAGTTGAACCTCCCTGAAAACCTGGAGATACTTTCGGGACACCTCCTTCCAAACCGCATTGCGGCTGAACATATAGGCTTTTTTACGCATGGCGTGCCGTTCGACATCGCTGCCCAGAAGGTCGATGATTTGTTCCGCCATGGCATCTGGATTGTGGAAGGGCACAATTCGGCCCCGGCCTTCGGCAAGCATCTCGGCAGCAT
>JAOZPY010000144.1 GCA_029932495.1 Desulfobacterales bacterium | reverse complement strand
TGCTGTTTGTCGTGAAAGGCGTGATAATCCTCTTTTACCAGCCATTTGTCGATAGGCTGGCCGCCGATGATGTGCTCATTGACAATTTTTTCCACCCGCTCAGGCGTGACAAACTGATAGGTTTCCGTCTGCCCGTCAACAGTGACATCCACCAGTACATCCTTGGCGCAAAACCCGCGGCAGCCCACCTTGTGGGTGCGGGGGGTGTATTTTGCCATCAGTCCGCTTGCCGCCAGGACCTGCTCAAAGGCTTCGATGACCTTGTATCCGCCGGCGGCAACCCCGCCGGTCCCCGTGCATACGCTGACGACAATTTCCTTGGTGTCTTTCGAATTCATCCTTCAGACCTTCTATCTTGAATCGGGTGCCGGAATAGCAAAAATTAAATTGATCACAATTTTGTTCCAACCTGCGGGTGTGTGGTTTCAGGTGTCAGGATTCGACTTATGGGTTCCTCCGTCCCGACACCTGAAACCGATCCCCTCCATTTGCCCCCGAAATCTTTTGAAAGTTGGAAAAAAATGAGGTTAAAATTGATGCCTCTATAAATTATTAAGTGTTTTCTCATCACCCCAATCAGCTACACTTTGTATTTGGCCAGCAGTTGACCGACCTGCCGGGGGGTTACCTTGCCGTGGGTATCCTCATTGACCACCACGGCCGGTGCCAGGCTGCAAGCACCAATGCAACGCACTTCTTCCAGGGAAAAATTCATGTCATCGGTGGTTTCTCCGGCTTTGATTGCCAGTACACGCTGCATTTCGTTCATGACTTTTTCAGCCCCCTTGACATGGCAGGCTGTGCCCAGGCATACGCAGACCTCATTTTTGCCTTTGGGTTTGAGACTGAAGCGGTTGTAGAAATTGACGATACTGTAAATCTGGGTAATCGGAACCCCTGTCTTTTTAGCGACATAGCGCAGTTCCTCCTCAGGCAGGTAGTGAAAATAATTCTGAACTTCATGCAGGATTCCGATAAGATTGCCCTTTACTTCGGGAAATTTCGCCAGAATTTCATTGATGGCGGCAGCATCCATTAATCATAAACCCCTTTTACCATGATCTTGATTGAAATATTTCGCGGTTTCGCAACTCGGCGCGGGGCCCAGGCGTGACATCAATTGAAAAACGTCAATAATCGTCGGCTGCAAAAACCCACCGCTGCACAGTGAATCCCGAGCCTGAACCTTTTTTATTCAAGATGCGCCGCGCCCTTGGTGGAAGCCATGGCCCGGGCATAGCGATCGCGTTTGACCACGGGCATGGTCTCGGTTTCGCCAAAACTGAGACAATGGGTGGTGCAAACCGTCACACAGGCCGGCCGGAGCCCGGCATCGATGCGGTCCATGCAGTAGTCGCACTTGACCACCTTGCCGATTTCCGGGTTCCACTGGGGCGCCCCCCAGGGACAGGCGGAGATGCAGGTTTTGCACCCCACGCACAGGTTGTGATCCACAAAAACAATGCCGTCCTTTTCCCGGCGCTGCATGGCACCCGTGGGACAGGCCGAAACACACCAGGGGTTTTCACAGTGAAAACAAGGCATAAAAATAAATGAGGCCCGCGGACGACCATTAAAAAATTTAGGCCCCACCTGAATGACCTGGCAGGGGCGTGTGCCGGCCGGAAGCCCTTTGTTCGTCTTGCACGCGATCTCGCATGAATGACACCCGATACACTTTTGCTGGTCTTGCAGCATGAAATATTTACTCATTAGATTCCTCCATAAAACCGGTTTCCGATTTTATATATGGTGCGACTGCGTCGCATTTAATATAATTTGAGATCCCCGCCCGGCGGCTGGCAACTGGTTGTTATCTTGTCAACCGCCCGTCGAAAATCACTGTCAATCAACTCCCCTTATACCGGTTTAACGGTCACAAAGGTCTCGTGCATCGCGGGGCTGCCGCCGATCATGTCAGATATGTTGTCCATAAGCAGGGCGTCGTTGATCCCTTTTTTATAAGATCTGGCCGCTTTTTCCGCCTCGTGGCCGAACCCGTGAAACATGAACACCGACTCTGGGTGAATCAGCTCGGTGACCTTGGCGACGATCTTGCCGCTGCCTTTGTTCGATTTCACCTCCACCATGTCGCCGTTTCCAATTCCAAGTTTTTCCGCCTTTTTTTCGTTGATCCACAGCTCATTTTCCGAACACAGCTCGTTGAGATAAGGATTGTTCTGGGTGGAACAATGGGTGTGCAAGGCGTTGCGCCCCACCACCAGCCGAAACTGGCCATCGGGTGGAGAGGGCATGGGCTCATAGGCCGGAAAGGATTCAAACCCGGCATCTTCCAACAGGGAAGACTTGAACTCGATTTTTCCCGAAGGGGTTTTGAATTTAATTCCGGTTTTGCGATCCCAGAAAATCTGTTTTTTGCCGTAAGCGACAAAGCCTTTTTCTGCAAAATCTTCCATGGTAAAACCGGTTCCCTCCAGCTGCCAGGCCACCAGTTCATCCATGTTTTCAAAAGGAAAATAATTGCCGATTCCCAGGCGTTCGCCAATCTGTTTGAGAATCACAGCCCCGTCGCGGGTGTCGTAGCGCGGCTCCACCGCCTGCTTGCGCAAAAACATCTGGGGCTTTAACCCATTGGCCTGCTGGATACTGTCAGTACGCTCAAGGTAAGTGGATTCGGGCAGGATGACATCGGAATACCAGGCAATATCACTGTAGTTGATATCAATGGCCACGACCAAATCCAGTTTGTCCAGGGCTTTTTTGGTCAGGCTGGTGTCCGGGATGGACATCAACGGATCAAACCGATAGGCAATCAAAGCCTTGATTGGGTATGGATCTTCATCAAGGATCGCCCGTGGCAGCATCTGGCCGACACCGTGATTGGGATCGGGCAACGGGAAATCCGGCGTGCCCACCTTGTCAAAACGCGGCACCTCGATCTTGGGAAATTCCTGCTCGGTAAGTTTGCGGGCTGGTTTGCCCCCCTCTTCACCCGGACCTTTTTTGAAAAAGTATCCCCCCGGGGCTTCCATGCTGCCCATCAGGGAGTTTAAGATCATAACCGAGCGGCGCATATAGATTTCGTTGGGATGGTTGGCCCCCCGGTAGCCAAAATGAAAGATCACCGAGGGTTTGTCCTGACTGAGCTCCCGTGCCAGGTCCACAATGCCATTGGCGGCAATTCCCGTTTCCTTTTCAGCCCACTCGGGGGTGTAAGGATGAATAAAATCCTGCAGTTCAGGCATTCCCTGGACCCAGCGGTCCACATAGGCTGCATCATACAGTCGTTCTTTGAGGATGACATGGATCAGGGCATAATTGAGGGCCAGGTCCGTTCCCGGTCGGATCATCCAGTATCGATTCGCCTTGGTGGCGGTGATGGTCACCCGGGGATCGATATAGGTCAGCTTGGCCCCCTTTTCCAGCGCAACCATTAAATTGTTGACGGGTTTGACCTCCAGCGCTTCAAACAGGTTGCGTCCATACATGACGATATGCTTGGTGTTTTTATAATCCATACTCATCTGGGCGTCGGTGTACCCGAACAGCGAGCGGCAGGCCGTATTGACCGACCCCTTGCAAAGAGCGTCATGGGTGAAGTGGTTGGGGGATTTAATCGCCTTCAGAAATGTCTTGCTCACATGGGTGGCCAGTTGGGTGCGCTCTCCCAGAACCACACTGTGGCCCCCATGTTTTTCAATAATATCTTTCAGCTTGTCGCCGACATAATCCAGGGCCTCGTCCCAGCTGGCCTTGCGCCAGTGGCCCGAGCCGCGCTCCCCCACCCGGATCATGGGTGACTTCACCCGCTGGTCGTCGTAAAGCAGCGAAATTCCAGCAGATCCACGCGGGCACAGGCTGCCCTCCATCCCCGCCACCTGGGGATTGCCTTCGATCCATTTGACTTGACCGTCTTTTACCAGGACCCGTATCGGGCACCTGACCGAGCACATAAAACAAAGACTGTAGACTTCTTTTTCCATGATATCCTCCAGAAAAATATGGTAATTTATCTAAATTATAAAAAATTTTTTATGAACATCCGCTACACGGAAGCAACGCTCACCTGCGATCGGCAACGATATCTGCACAGATCATCCTAAGTAGCAATAATCGTACCATCAAAAATTCGAAATAGATCTGGAGATGCTTCAATTCTTTAAAGAATAATAACATGTTTTTTCACATGGTTATAAAAACGCGCCCCATCACCCCCTGTCGATCGACCCCCAAAAAACGCCCCTTCTGCAAAGGGGCATGCACTATTTTTATTGCAGCGCTTATTTTTTATTGCATAAATATATCCATTTGAAATTACATATAATTCGGTTGATATGAAAAAAGTGAACGTTTTTTTATGCACTCTGCAAAATACTCCGAATGCTGCCGCCCGGCCCTTGCCCGGCGGCAACAACCGGGTTGATATGGTCCTATCCTTTTAATTTTAAAGCAAAAAAAGTGCTTAGCGACGACCTGCAGTCTCTGGAGGTCGGTGACAAAAATCAATGGCACATTGCTTGCTTTCCCTGGAAGGGAATGTGCATCGCTGAAAGCTGCCGGGTAATAGAGATTGATGGGTTTGCTTATCTGCGCAATCCTGCATTGTTAAGGAGGATTAACGATGAAAGCGGCACTTGATTTGTTGATGAGTTGGGACCTGTTTGAAAACCAGAAATTTTACCTGCTGTGCCAAACAGCAGCAGCGATTTTAATCGGTATCGGGGGGACCCTGCTGGTCGCCATGTTTCTAACAACCCTTTTGCCGGTGTTTAAAGTCGTTCATTTTGTCCCCTGGCTGATTGGCTTTAACAGCGCCATAACCGGCTATTGTCTGGTGGATAAAACCCGCGATACCTTGCAGCGCCGGCAGTTGGTCGCATTGGTTGCCGGAGTGGCCAATGCACTGATTGCCACCGCCGCATTGATATTTCTGTCCGTTTACGCCTTGGGTGCCAGCCTGCTCGGCCCCGGTCAAATCATAATTTTTGCTTTCATCGGCATGGCCGGCAGTACCTTCGGCGCATGGCTGGCAGCCCGATATTTCAAGCTCTAAAAATAAAATTGAAGCATTCCTAAACAAACTTCACAAACCAACCTAAAGGAGGAGATGATGAGAAAAAAATTACCCTTGCTCAGTCTAATGCTTGTCGCGCTGGCCGCCCTGTTGGTGGTTCCCACCGGCGCATTTTCTGCAGTGACTCTGTCCGCCGCTGATTACAAAGCCGGCGACACGGTCACCATTGAGGGCACCATCGCCCCCGGCCAGGATCTGTATATCGCCGTTGCCCAACAAAAAATGTTTTCCCCCAAGGACACCGAAGGCGTTCATGAGCTCAAACGGCTGACAAAAGATTCGAAAAAAAAGGGCTTTGCCATGGACACGGCGATTCCGCCCCTTTTTTACATACTGACCACCGCGCCGGATAAATTTGGCAGGGTGGCAGAAAAAAAATTCGGCGGCCCTTCCTTTTTCACCCAGGGGGGCAAAAGGGGGCTGTACAAAACCACCATGTTCAAGCTGGGTAAATACGCGGCACTATCACCTGACGCCAAAAGCGCCCTGGGGCCCATTAAAAGTGTTGCGCAGTGGAACTTTTACAAATATGCCCATCAAAGCAGCTACGGCATCAACACCATCGTCAAGGAAGCCACCAAGGTGGGCAAAGTCACCATCTTCGCCCGCAGCGTGCTGACCGATTACGCCAGCTCGCAAAACTACTGGGACAAAGGCACCAAAATTTCTCTGGACAAAAACACGGGCAAATTCAGCGCGTCTTTTAAAACCTTTCGACACACACCGCCGAACACCAAATTCGATGTTTATGTCAACGGCGGCAAGGCCGGCAGCTACAATGTCACCAAAAACGGATTCTGGCTGTCCCTGGGTGGACGATACATGAATCCGCTGTGGATTATCATCGGCGCCATTCTCGTGGGAACCTATTTTTCCATGATCGGAGCCGCCGGCGGCATGCTCATGGCGGCCTTTCAGGTCATCGTGGTGCAGACGGCCGGACCGATAGGGATCAATGCCGCCAATGTCCTGCGGCCTTCGAATATGGCCCTGACCCTGTTCTCGCCGCTGGGCTCCTTTTACCGTTACGCCGTCAAGGAAAGACGGGTGGCCTGGCCGGTGGGGATCTCCTTCGGGGTGGGGATCTTTCTGGGTTCCATCTGGCTGGGCAAATACGCCACTCAATACCTGCCCATGAAAACTTACAAGGAATGGCTGGCGGTGTTGGTCGTGCTCATGGGGATCCGGACCCTTTACGAACTTTCCCCGAAAGTCATGGAAAAACGTAAAAACATCAAGGCCATGGTGAAAAAGTTCAATGAGGCGGTCGCCAAGGCCAAAGCGGAAGGCACCTCGGTGGAAATGGGACGCATCGAACCGGTCAAATCCGGCCTGACCGATTACAAGTTCAAATTCTGGGGTGAAGAGTTCACCATCAACCCGCTGCTGTTCGGCCTGCTGGGGCTGGGCATCGGGATTGTTTCCCGCAGCTTTGGTATCGGCGGCGGATTTCTGCTGGTGCCGGCCATGACTACCCTGGGGGCGCTGCCCATGTATGTTGCCGTGCCCATCTCGCTGATCGGAACCTGTTTTTCCAGTATCGGCGCCTTTCTGGGTTATCTGATGAACGGCTACATGCCGGACCTGTGGCTGATGATCTCCATCATCATCGGCGGCTTTGTCGGCGGCATGCTCGGCAGTCGGGCCCAGAAGCTTTTTAGCGAGAAAACCCTGAAAGTCGTTCTGGCCATCACCCTGTTCTTTTTG
>JAOZPY010000143.1 GCA_029932495.1 Desulfobacterales bacterium | reverse complement strand
AGCTTTCCGGCGGTCAGCGGCAGCGGGTGGTCATTGCCCGGGCCCTGGTGAGCAAGCCGGATTTCGTGGTCGCCGATGAGCCCATCGCCATGGCGGATGTGTCCGTCAGGGCCCTGATCCTTGAGCTGATGTCCCAACTCAAGGACGAATTTGACCTGACGTACCTCTACATCACCCATGATCTGGCGACCTGCAAGTACATCTGTGACCGGGTGGCAATCATGTACCTGGGAAGAATTGTGGAAATCGGCAATCTGGAGGCGGTCTTCAAAAATCCCATCCATCCTTATACCATGACCCTGCTGGAGGCGGTTCCGGTTCCCGACCCCCGTTACCGGCGCACCCATCCCATTCCCACCGGGGAAATTCCCAGCGCCATCAATCCACCCCCGGGCTGTCATTTTCATCCCCGCTGCATGTTCGCCCGCCCAGAGTGCCGTGACGTCGTTCCAGACCTGGAAGCGGTGGGAGCGGATCACTGGGTGGCCTGCCCTGTGAGAAACTAGCCGATGGTTTTCTCAATTTCTCAGGAAAGGAGGACAAAATGAAATTTTTCGGTTTTTTGCCGGTACTTATTCTTCTGGCCGCTTTTGTCTGGGTCCTTCCGGTGACGGGGACTTCTCCCGCCGATTCCGGTAAGTCCGCCGGGGATTCCACTCCCACCACCGAACAACTGGCCCGGCGTTATCCCATTGCTCCCGGAGTATGGTATCCCACAGACGGGCCCATCCCGGAGAAACTACCCTTGCGTTACTACCGGGTGCGGTGCTGGCCGGGATGCCATTCAGGAAGCTCCAATGGAAAATACCCGAACCGACAGTTGAAGATGAAACCCATATTCCCCACCAGCGCCGCCAGCGCCCATCGCCAAAGACCGGCGGCCCGGGAGTAGATACTTCATGGCTGATATTTATCCTTTTCTAGCCGATCACGGCATCGAATACGAACGCCATGACCACCCCGCGGTTTACACGGTTGCCGATGTTCAGCGGCTCGTGCCGCCGCTGCCGGCGGCCGGCACCAAGAATCTCTTTTTGCGCGACAAAAAGGGCGCACGCCACTTTCTGGTGCTGGTCCCGGCTTTAAAGCGGGTGGATCTCAAGGCGTTGGGCGGGGTGGTGGGCTGTGGCCATCTGAGCTTCGGCTCACCCCGGCGGCTCAGAAAACACCTGGGAGTCGATCCCGGTTCGGTGACCGTCCTGGCCCTGATCAACGATGCGGGGCACGCGGTGGAAGTTATTTTTGACCAGCAACTGTGGCAGGAAGCCGCCTTTCAGTTTCATCCCCTGGTAAATACCAGCACCCTGCTGATTACCCGGGGCAACCTGCAGCGTTTTCTAAAAGCCACGGGCCATCAGGTAAAAATTCTGCCGGTGCCGGGGTAAGATTTATTAGAGGAGAACCGTCTGATGGAACAATTTATTATGGCCATCGACCAGGGGACCACCGGCACCCGGGTGATGCTGGTGGACAGGAGCGGGCAGACCTGTGCTTCCGAATATGCCGAGTTTCCCCAGATTTACCCCCGGCCCGGATGGGTGGAGCACAATGCCGAAATCATCTGGGAGACCACCCGCATGGTGATGGAAAAAGTGGTGGCGGCAGCCGGCGTGCCGGCCGAGCGCATTGCGGCCATCGGAATCACCAATCAGCGGGAGACCACGGTATTATGGGAACGCAAGACCCTGAAACCGGTGCACAATGCCATCGTGTGGCAATGCCGGCGCAGTGCGCCGTTGTGCGAGGCGCTCAAGGCCAAGGGCCTGGAAGATCTGTTTCGCAAACACACCGGCCTGTTGCTGGACGCTTATTTTTCCGGTACCAAGGTCAAATGGCTGCTGGATGAAATTTCCGGTCTGCGGCAATCCGCCCGGGCCGGCCGGATTGCTTTCGGCACCATGGATACCTGGCTTGTCACGCGGCTCACCGGAGGCCGGGTGCACGTGACCGATTATACCAATGCGTCCCGGACCTTGATGTTTAACATCCATGAAAAAACCTGGGACAGGGAACTGCTGGAGTTGCTGGACATCCCCCTGGAAATACTGCCGCAGGTGGTTGCCTCGGCCGGCGTGGTGGGGGTCACGGATAAAGCGCTTTTCGGTGCGCCCATTCCCATTGCCGGCATCGCCGGCGATCAGCAGGCGGCGCTTTTCGGCCAGGGCTGTCTGGCCGCGGGTCAAGCGAAAAATACATACGGCACCGGCTGCTTCATGCTGCTTAACATGGGTGCCGGCAAAATCGAACCCGCCGATGGGCTGCTGCTTACCTTGGCCTGCGGTCCGGACGGAAGCCCCTGCTACGCCCTGGAAGGATCTGTGTTTATCGGCGGTGCGGTTGTGCAGTGGTTGCGGGATGGCCTGGGGCTGATTGCCCGGGCCGAAGAGACCCAGGGCATTGCCGAAAGTGTAACCGATACCCAGGGGGTGTACCTGGTGCCCGCCTTTGCCGGGTTGGGGGCGCCGTACTGGGATATGTACGCCCGGGGCGGGGTGCTGGGGATCACCCGGGGTACCACCCGGGCTCATATCGTGCGGGCGGCACTGGAGGGCATTGCCTTTCAGGTCAAGGATTTGATGGCCGCCTTTGAAAATGTGGCGGGGTTGAAACTGGAGCAGCTCAATGTGGACGGCGGTGCCAGCCGCAATGATTTTTTAATGCAGTTTCAGGCGGACATTTTAAACTGCCCTGTCGACCGTTCCAGCGCTATCGAATCCACGGGCATGGGGGCGGCTTTTCTGGCGGGTCTTGCTGTCGGCTTTTGGCCGTCGGGCGAGGTAATTCAAAAACTGCGCAGCTCGGAAAAGATATTTTATCCTCAAATCGACGAAGATGAGCGTCAACGAATTTACAGCGGCTGGATGGACGCTGTCAGGCGGGTGAAAAGCGGCCAATCCGGCTGACCCGGAGATCGGGCACCTATATACCGAAGCTGCGAATCCGATCCATTCGGCCGGTGATTTCGGTAATGCGGATGCCGTATTTTTCATTCTGGACGACCACTTCGCCCCTGGCGATCAGAATGTCGTTTACCAGGATATCCACCGGGTCGCCTTCCAGTTTTATAAGCTTGACCGCTGAGCCGGCAGACAGCTTCAGCAGATCGTGAATCTGAATCCGGGCGCGGCCCAGTTCCACCTTGAGTTCCAGAGGGACATCCAGCAGCAGGTCCAGGCCAAAATCTTCAGAACCCGTTAAGTTGTGATCTGCATCCGGGTCTTTTTTTTCGACTGTCGGGTCACCGTTGGTTGCCTCCGGGTCTTTTTCTTGCGGGCGTGCGGATGCTGGCTTTTTTCCAGCCGAATTGTCGTCTGTGCGTGCTTGCTGTGGCTTGAGAGCGACTTCCACGAAAATGCTGTGGGATTCATGCTGGAAAACAAGACGCTCAAAACGCTCCATATCCGGTGATTTAATAGTAAAATCGGTCTCGAACGTGATGGTCGGTGTGGACATTTCACAGGTAAGACCGGAATCATTCAGGGATGATTTTAAATTGTCCCCGATGATATGGACGATTTTGGAAATGAGGTTTTTTATCTCCTCGTCGCCCTCGATATTTTCGGGTGCGATGTCGAGCATGCTGGCACTCATCAGGCGCGACATTTCAGTGGTGACCTGGAAATTGATCATGCCGACCACATCGCCGGCAAAGTTCACGGTGCCCACCATGCGGCTGACACCGGTGCTGTCGATCGACGCGGTTTCGGCAAGCTGAACCGGCATCGACAGCATGGTCTCAAATGTTTTGGTGACCGATTCGACTACCGGGGTGCGGATATCAATATTTTCGATTGCGCTCATACGGGATTCTAAACAGCGTGGGTTGAATATTTAAAACATGGCGTAAGGTAACTAAACCACCTTGACCGTGATCGACCGATGAGTTGTCTTTTCAGCCGCGCCAGTGAATTCTATGGGTAACTTTGCAAAATTTGTTCCACAGGCGCATTACAGGCTTTTGCGGGTACCGGCAAAGATCTGAAATTGTCAGCGTTTATCGGATTCTGTGATTATTTGAAGTGGTTTAAGCGGGTTATGGCGTTGTTGAATTTGAGAAATGGGAAAAGCAAATTTTGACTTGCCGTTTGAAGCGGTGAACAAAACGGCGGTTTTCCCGCACCTACGGTGTTGATGAAATGACGCTTTGAACCGCGGCAAAAACGATAGCGGGGTGGGAAAAAGAGCATTAGGTAAATCCAGGTGGGTATTAGAGGTTGATTTTTTTCGGGTTTAACTGATAATGAAAAGTATGAAAAGCTTATTTTTACAGCCCTTTTTCCGGCATATCGCGCGTCAGCGATTTTTTTATCTGTTGATTGCCATCTTGGCTTTTATTGTCGGCAATCCTTTTTTTAAAGATCTTCTGGGAAGCCGGTTGCACTATATTACCGAACTGTTTATCACCATTATTTTTATTACCGCAACCTACGCCCTCAGTGAGAATCGGCGGCAGTTGACCATATTGATTTTGCTGGCGATTCCTTTGCTGCTTTTTATCTGGGCCAAATATGTAATTGCAAACTTTTACATTGATATCCTGGGCGAGGTTTTTGCCGTCCTGTTTTTCGGATTTACTGTCATCTGCCTGGCCGGTTTTATTAAGGGGCAAAAGGAGGTGACCAAAGAGGTGATCGCCACTGCCATCATCATCTATTTGATGCTGGCCCTGGTGTGGGCTTTTATCTATGCCATATTGGACTCTTTTTATCCGGGGTCGTTTTCCTTTGGAGGAGAACCGCGCAGGGACCTTTATCATTTTCTTTATTTCAGCTTCGTAACCCTGACCACGCTGGGCTATGGAGATATCACCCCTTTGACCGACAAGGCCGCCGCGCTGGTCGTCCTGGAGGCCGTCGTTGGCCAGATTTACCTCGTGGTGGGGGTGGCCTGGCTGGTGGGGATGCACGTATCAAGGCGGTCGAGGTGATTCTGCCGGCGCGGGAAGATCCGGCCTTTTTACGAGCGCATCAAGATTAATGAAAGGCAATGCAAGCCATGAAAAAAAACCTGCAGATTGTGATGGCCATCATTTTCCTGCTGCCGCTCGTCGCCCTGGCTGACGAGTGCGTCCAGGGAGACTGCGTTAATGGTTTCGGGACCATGGTCTATTCCACCGGGCATAAATTCAGTGGGCACTTCAAAGATGGGCTGCGCCATGGTAAAGGCGTGTTGCTCATGCCGGGAGGTAGAAAAATTGTCGGCATCTGGGATATGAACGAGATCGTCAGCGGCACTTATAGCGCGCCGGACGGCTCCCGTTACGAGGGCCAGTGGAAATACCGGGAACGTAATGGTCGGGGCACGCTCACCTACCCCGACGGCCGCGTCTATACCGGGGAATTTAAAAGTGACCGGCGCCATGGCAAAGGAACGCTGGTCTACCCCGACGGCCGCCGGTATGTGGGTGATTTTGTCAACGGCCAACGCACGGGGCAGGGGACCATGACCTACCCGGACGGTACAAAATACAGCGGCGGTTTTACAGACGGCCAACGCAACGGCCACGGGGTTTTGATTTACCCGGACGGTCGCCGTCTGGAGGGCGAATTTAAGGACGGCCGGTTCATGGACCCATAAACCAGGGCCGAGATATCAGGATGCCCATATCGCGTCCAAAACATCATGGCCCTGCCGGATTTACGTCGCCGACCGGATCCGCGAAAAATCGCCGCTGGTTCTACTTCAGCTGCTCCAGCCAGGATCCGCGGGCAAACCATTTTTTCTTCAATTGATCGAGCATCCCGCTGCCCTGCAGGCCGTTGAGCGTGTTCTGGATCCAGTTGAGCAGCAGCGGGTCATTGGCAGGAATTGCAATGCCCAGCGGTTCGTAGGTCAATGTGGTGACGATCGACAGCAGCCCGGCATCCGGGTAACGATAGATCGATACGACGCAGATGGGATAATCGGCGATCATGGCGTCGACTTTATCCTGCAGGACCATGTCCACGGCCTCATCGTAGGTGCCGGTGGTCACCACAGTGGCCTTGTCAATCATCTGCTCGGCAAAAGACTGGCTGGTGGAATCTTTGAGGGCAACGAGTTTTATGCCCGCGCGGTTGATTTCCCGGGGATCTTTGGCCATGGCGATGTTTTTCGTTTTCGTCAAAAAGGCTTTGCCGGAAATAAAGTACGGGCCGGCAAAGGCTACTTTCAGGTTGCGTTTCGGCGTGATGGTCATTCCGGATATCACCATGTCGAGTTGCCCGCTTTCGAGCGCCGGCAGCAGTTCTGAAAATGGTTTGGTGACAAATTTCAGCTTGACTTGCATGGCCTCGGCCATCATCCGGGCGATATCCGGCTCCAAACCGATGATATCACCGTCTTTGGTGGTCATGTTCAGCGGTGGCATGCCTCCCATGGTACCCACGATCAACTCGCCTCTTTGCTGGATACGGTCAAGCACCGGGGAGGCGGATGTTTGAGACTCCCCGTTTTGTAACTGTGCGCAGGCGGTGAACAGAAAAACTCCGAGAAGTAAAACAAGCATCAATTTCACAGACTTCATTTGCGAGCTCCTTTTTTTTAAAAAATTACCATTCGATCCGTCCAAAGCGGGCAAGTGCGTGCTTATCCTCCTGAAGCGGCTAAACCCCCGGCGAGTGGACGTTCATCTTTTCAGCGTTCACTGGCCATTTTGTTTGCGATCAATTCGGGTAAAAACGAATCATGAACATAGCCATTAAAACGGACATGTAAACCTTAATGTTGCAAAAGTCGGAGGGCTTCAGAGCCAAGGCGTCAAGGGTG
>JAOZPY010000008.1 GCA_029932495.1 Desulfobacterales bacterium | reverse complement strand
CGTGGGGGGGCAGATCCAGGTGCAGCTCCCGGCGAAAAGCCGCCACGGTCTCCGGAGTGGCGTCGCGGCCCAGGATGGCCGTGGCCACATCGCCCGGCAACGCTTCAACCCCGGCGAAAATCAACACCGAAATAGCGATCAGGGTGGCAACCCCCAGTGCCAAACGTTTGGAGATGATAACCAGCAAACGATTCACGGCCAACAGGTCCTTACTGACAGAAAAGGAAGCGTCTTGCAGCCTTCAAAAGCCGCAAGACGCTTTTTGTTTTATGACTTGAACCACATGCGTTCGGCAGCTAGTCCGCCGTCCAGCTCAGAGTTGCTTGCGATTCTTTTATATCCGAGCTTTGCGCTTCCCGCATCGACAATGTTGGGAAACAGCGGGATGATGTTTCCGCCGTCGTCGCGAACCAGACGCTGCATTTCGCCATACATCTGCCGGCGTTTCGCGTCATCGAGTTCGGCGCGGGCCGCCACCAGCAGTTCATTGAAGCGCTTGTTTTTCCAGTGGGTGTCGTTCCAGGGCGAAGCGGCGGCATACTCGGTGGCAAACATCCAGTCCTCGGTGGGCCGTCCCGTCCAGTAGCAGAAACTCCAGGGTTTTTTCATCCAGACATTGCTCCAGTAGCCGTCATTGGGTTCCCGGACCACCTTGATTTTAATGCCGGCCTTGGCGGCCTGCTCTTTGTAAAGCAGGGCCGTGTCCACGGCCCCCGGATAGGCGGCGTCAGCCGGGTGAATCGTAAAGGTGTGATCCAGGTAGCCGGCCTTTTTGATATGAAACTTGGCTTTATCCGGGTCATACCGCCTTTGGGGCAGCTCGGCGTTGAAATATCGGTAGGCCGGGCTGATGGGCTGATCGTTGCCGATGGTGCCGTAGCCGCGCAAGATATTTTTCAGCAGTTGTTCGCGATCCACGGCATATTTTAATCCCAGGCGGACATCGTTGTTGTCGAAGGGGGGCACGTCACACAGCATCGGCATGGCGTAGTGGTAGCGGGAGGGGACGTTGAACAGCTGGACGCCGGGGGATTTTTTCAGAAGGCTGGCCATTTTCAGATCCACCCGGTTCATCAGGTCGATCTTGCCGGTCTTCAGGGCCGTGATGCGGGCGCTGGCATCGGAAATGCAGATGACTTCCACCTCGTCAAAATAGGGCCGTCCCTTTTTCCAGTAATTCGGATTGCGCTTGAGCAGTGCCCGGACACCCGGCTCGTGTTTGACCAGCATGAAAGCGCCGCTGCCGATGCCTATCTCCCAGTTGGTGGTGCCGGCCGGCACGATGGCCAGGTGCGAATCACTGAGCATGACCGGAAAATCGGCATTGCCGATGGCCAGGGTGAAGATGACCGTGTGTTTTCCATCTGCCTTGAGCTCCTTGATGGCCTTGACGATGGGTTTGGCCCCGGATTTTGATTTTGGGCCCCGATGATGGTTGATGGAGAAAATCACATCCTCGGCGGTCAGGGGTTTCCCATTGTGAAAAACAACGTCTTTGCGAAGCTTAAAAACCCATTTAGCAGCCCCCGGGGCGGCTTCCCAGCTTTGGGCCAGCTCCGGGACAGGGTTGGCGTCGTAATCCCTTTCCACCAGGTAGTTATACAGGCTGGCGCAGATAAAAGCGGGCACAATATCGGTGATGGTTGCCGGATCCAGCGAATCGCTGGTCGCCCCTCCCGCCAGGCCGGCTCTTAAACGTCCTCCCCTTCTGGGCTGGTTCGCTTCGGCCGGCGTGGCCAGCATGATGGGGGAGACAGCCGCCATCAGGCCGAGCGCGGATACGCGGGCGATAAACTCGCGCCGGGTGATTTTGCCCAGGGACAGCAAGGTTTCAAGGTTTTTAAGTTCGGACATGGGAATACCTCCTTTTCATGATTGAGATTAGGGCGTGAGGTGTTTGCGCAAAAAAGCAGCCGCGTCTTCAATGGCCCGGGAGGCCATGTCGACCATGCGGCTCAAATGTAAAAAGCCGTGAAGCACGCCATCGTAGATTTTCAGCTCATTGGGCACGCCGTCTTCATCGGCCATTTTTTTCAGCGTGATACTGTCATCATATAAGGGGTCGTACTCGGCCGCAGCGATGAACATGGGTGGCAGGCCCCCCAGGTCGGCTTTCAAAATATTGAAACGCGTGTCATCGGGGTCCTCATCGCCCTTGAAGTAGCAGCTCTGATAAAAAGCCATATCCTCTTCGCCCATACCGTCCTCGGGTCCGCCATACAGACGGTGGGAACCCGAGTCGCGCAGACCGTAGCCACCGTAAAACAACAGCAGGGCCTTCAAAAGGTCGGGCTGCGCGGCCTTTAACAGTAAGCTGCTGGCCACCGACAGGTTTGCACCGGCCGAGTCACCGCCTACGGCCAATTTGTCCGTCATGATTCCCTCTGTGGCTCCCTGCTCATGTAAATGCTTGATGACGGCCAGGGTTTCATCCAGGGCAGTGGGAAACTTATGTTCCGGTGCCAGGTGGTAATCGACGCCCACCACCGCGGCCCCCGAGCCCAGTGCCAGCAGGCGCATGATTTTGTCATGAGTATCAATGTTGCCGACGAGAAATCCACCGCCATGCAGGTAAACCAGCGCTGGCAGGGGGCGCCTGGCGGATGGGAAGTAAAAGCGGATCGGAATGTCTCCGACCGGGCCGGGGATGGCGGCATCACGCAGTTGCTGCACGTCGGGGGCATCCGCGTTCCAGTATTGGCGTTCCTGGATATAAAGCTGCCGCATTTCCTCCAAAGACAGCTTGTTCATTTCTCCAATGCCGGGTGCCAGCTCGGCCTGTTTTTGCAGTGCGGCGGCCATCTGGGGATCCAGCCGTCCCGCGTAGCTGATTTTTCCCATATTTTAATCTCCCTGTGTTGTCCAGGGTCCCGCGCGCCTGATGATTTGCGACCTGTCAGGATGGCAGCACACCCGGATTTAGAGCTCAAAGCGCTTGGCACGGTAAGCACTGAGATAGTTGGCACAGAACTCGTCTTTTCCCGCCAGAGTTTCAGCGCCGATAATATTGGCCATCATGCGCTTGTCCAAGGGATTGACAATGGCCCCGTCGAGCCCTTTGGCAATGGCCATCACCATGAACAGCTGGTTGAGAAACATGCGGTTCGGTAATCCATAAGAAATATTGGAAAGACCGCAGACGGTGTGGATGCCCTTGAAAGTGGCCATGATTTTTTCGATGGCATCCAGAAATTCGACCCCGAAGGTGTTGTTTACCGAAAGGGGTTGGACCAGGGGATCGACATAGATGTTTTCCAGTTTGACGTTGTTTTTCAAAAGGCCGTCGATCAGTTTCTCTGCAATGGCCATCCGGTCTTCCACGGTTTCGGGCATGCCGTCATCGCTCATGCAAAGAGCGACCACTTTAAAATCCGTGCCGGCCACAATCGGCATCAGTTTGTCATAGCGGTCCTTTTCCAGGGAAATGGAGTTGATCATGGCTGTTCCCTTGTGTACCGCCAGAGCCGTTTCGATGGCCGCTGGATCCGGGCTGTCAATACAGCAGGGGGCCTCCACTGCGGCCTGGATGGTTTCGACAAGCCATTTGAGATATTCGGGCTCCTTGCCGACAAAAACGCCGGCATTGACATCGATATAATCTGCGCCGGCATTCAACTCATCACGAGCGACCGCCTGGATGGTGTTGGCATCTTGGTTCTCGATATGATTGGCAATAGCCTTGCGGCTGGCATTTATCAGTTCACCGATAATCAACATTTGTTGCTCCTTTCAAGATTCGTCACATTTTCATACCGCGTTTCGGCGGAGATAAAATCAGGCGATATCGGCACGGGCTGTCCGGTTTATCAGGCCCCCAGCAGTTCACGGACTTTCGCAATTCCGTCCTGGGCATCCTCGGCAAAAGCATCGGCGCCTATCTTTGCCGCCCAGCGGGCGGTGACCGGGGCCCCTCCGACGATGGTGCGTACCTTGTCGCGAATGCCGGCGCTTTTCAGGGCCTCTTCGAGTTCTTTCTGGCGAACCATGGTGGTTGTCAGCAGCGCACTGGTGCCGATCACCTGTACGTCTTCTTTGATGGCCACTTCAACGATGCGCTCGGTGTCCACATCCCGGCCCAGGTCGAAGACGGTGTATCCGTTGGCCTGCATCAGGGAGACCACAATGCATTTTCCGATGTCGTGCACATCGCCCTTGACGGTGGCGATCACCAGCTTGCCTTTTTCTTGCGGGCCGTCCTGGGAAGGCAAAGAGGCATTGATCAAATCGGTAACCGCTTTCATGACATCGGCCGCCTGGACCAGCTCGGGAAGAAACAGGGTCCCCCGGCCGAACTGGTCGCCGACCTCGTTGATGCCGGGAATGAATCCTTCGGTCAACAGTTCCATGCCGTCTATTCCATCGGACAGAGCTTTTTGCACCAGTTCGACAGCCGGATCTTTTTTCTGCTCGACGATGGTCTGTTTGGCGGTCTTGAGTATTTTTTCATCAATCATGGAGATTATCCTTTCAAGCAAATCGCTTTTACAATAGCAAAGAGTCTTGGAATATTTTCTTGATTAAAATCGAGTTCGTTCCCTGAAGCGTTTGACGCAGTTGATGTCAATGTCCAGTACCCTGGCGATGTTGAACTTGGCTTCAATTCCCTTGGGAACTCCCGGCAGCGGCGTTACGACACCGAGCCCTAAATCAGTACGGACCTCCGTCATGACAATCGGGTCGGTTAGTTCGGAAACGTCCACGGCCAGCTTTTCGGCGACATATGCTTTGGCTTGCGCAAGCTTCATGCCCCGGGCCATTTGCACGCGTGCTACCAGATCTCCGGCAACCCGCATCCCGCCCATCCCCGAGGCATGCGCATGGGTAATCGCCATGGCGATTGGATCCCCCACGCCAACCTACAACCCGTCCAGCCGGCACAAGGTGGTCATGGCAGCTGAGGAACGCGAAACCACATCCACCGGGGGTTGATCGTTGACGGTCACGCCGCCGACTCCCATGCCCATGTTGGGGTGGATGGGAATGTTGGCAATTTCTCCGCAGGCCTTCATGAAAGTGATGGCCCGCGCCAGGTTCCAGGCTGCCGATTTGCTGGTGTTGGTGTTGGAAACCGGTCCGAAAATGGTTGCACCGGCCGCTTCTGCCATTTTAACCTGCTGGTGGGCGTACATGCCAGCCAGCCGTTCGCCCTTGTAGGTCAGCTGGCTGTGCATGCCCAGAACGAATTCACCGGCCATGCCGATTTCAATACAGATATCCGGATATTTGGCCTTGAGCTTTTCGGTGGCGATCAGCGTGGCCAGAAAATCAGCATCGCCGGCCGCACCGGCGGTGTCCAGGTTGATGCCGTCAGCCCCCGATTCATACATGAGGCTGCCCACAAACACGATGTCTTTGACCAGATCTTCGAGCGCGGCTTCGTATGATTCCTGGGCCTCCTTGATTTTGCCCATGGGCATCAGCTCGGACGGATTGGGAAAGGGGCCGTCCGGTTGGCTGTAAAGGCCCAGGTTGGGCTGGGCACCGTAAAAAAGCGGAATGTGAGTGGCCAGCAAAGCCTGCTCCAGAATCGGTTGTTCAAAAGTGGCAATGGGTTTGACCGGCTTGTAGCTGTAATCCACGTGGGCCAGTTCCATGGTGTCGGCGCCCATGATTTTTTCGTAAATCTGCAGCGCCTGGATACGATCCACATGGACGCCAACCCGTCGGATTTTTAAGGTTGCGGCATCATAAGTCAGGATGACTTCCCGTCCGGGTTCAACGCTGATGAATTTATGGGGCGAGCAGAAAATGTCGAGCAGGTAATCATACTCCTCTTTGGCCAGGGGCGGAATTTTGCCGCGATCGGCGGCATCCTCACTGCCCTCGACCAGATCCGCCATGATCTGCTTGGCGGTCATCTGCACCGCAGATCCGTCGCCCATGCGGTGAAAGAATTGATCCATAAGACCTCCTTTTTCCTGTATATCTTCTTGGGGATTGCATTACCGAGGGCTGTCGGCCCTACCGGCGCTTCAGCTCATGATCTGCTTGGCCAGTTTGCTGGCCGAACCCGCATCCGGAGCGTATCCGTCGGCACCGATCTTATCGGCGAATTCCTGGTTCACCGGCGCGCCGCCGATGAGCACCTTGACCTGCTCCCTCACCCCGCTTTGCTTCAGCGCATCAATGGTGGTCTGCATCATGGGCATTGTGGTCGTCAGCAGCGCTGAAAGGCCCACGATCTGGGCCTGGTGATCCTTGACGGCCTGGACAAATTGCTCCGGGGCGACATCGACACCCAGGTCAATGATTTCAAATCCGGCGCTTTCGAGCATCATGCTGACCAGGTTTTTGCCGATGTCATGCATGTCTCCCTTGGCCGTGCCAATGACCACTTTGCCGGTTACAACGGATTCGTCTTCGCCCAGCAGCGGCTTGAGAATGGCCACGGCAGCGCTCATGGCCCTGGCCGACATCAGCACTTCAGGGATGAACATGTCCCCTTCCTGCATCCGGTCTCCGACGATGTCCATGCCTTTGATCAGCCCTTCGTTCAGGATTTTATTCGCGGCGACATTTTCATCCACGGCTTTTTGAACCAAGCCTGTTACCTGGTCTTTGTCGCCGGCGATCAGCGCCTGGGTGATTGTGTTCAGATCTGCCATTAATTGTTCCTCCTTGTCGCTTGCAGGCATTTCTTAATGCCTTTTTAAGTTTTTAATTGCCGGTCTTGAATACCCGCGCTGGTAATGGCCGCAGGATTTGCGGATAATCATTTTGGGCTCGAGAATCAGCTGATTGACGACCCCGGATGATGTTTTTTCGATTTTTTCGATGAGAATTTTAGCCCCCATGGTTCCCATCTCATATTTTTTTTGACTGATTGTCGTCAGATCAATGCCTGTAAACGAGGCAATTTCCGTATCATCGAATCCCATCAGGGCGATGTCTTCAGGAATCCGGAACCCCGTTTCTAAAAGTGCTTCGCGGACCCCCATGGCCATGTAATCGTCCTGGGCGAAATAGGCCGTTGGGGGATTTTTCATGGCAATCAACTTCTTGGCCGCTTCGTAAGCAATATGACGCTGATAGCGGGCCTCGACAATCAACTCTCGATCCACGCTGGCCCCATAATCAGACAGGGCTTTGATCGAACCCTTGGTCCGCAAAATGGCCGTGGACGTGTTGGCGTCCCCGGTGATGATGGCGATTCGATCGTGCCCCAGTCGATAAAGGTGCTCCATTCCCCGGTAGCCGCCACGGAAATTATCCAGAATCACATAACTGGTTTTGTTCCTGAGACCCGGGTCCATGGAATGCCTGTTGATCAGGACAAACGGGAAATTATCTTCAATCAAGGGAAGAATATTGGAGTCATCCTTTAAAACTGTTGCGAGGATGATGCCATCGACGCCTTTGGATCGAAGCATATCGATCGATTTTTTCTCTTTTTCCAAATCCCGTTTGGTGTTGCACAGCAGGAGATTGTATCCATGCTGATTGGCACATTCTTCAATTCCTTTGGCCAGTTCAGGAAAAAAGGGGTCGGTGATACTGTTGAGTATGAAACCGATGGTGTAACTGTGCCGGCTGACGAGACTTTTGGCAATGTAATTGGGTTGATAGTCTAGTTTTTTCGCAATTCCAAGGATTTTTTTTCGAGTTTGCAGGCTTACGCCGGGCTGATTGTTTAGCGCCATGGAAACGGCCGTGGCGGAAACACTGGCGGCTTTGGCGATATCTTTGATCGTAGGCCTGTTTTTCATGTTCGCTTTATCCGGGCGTTAACCCCAAACAGGATTGGAGACTGTGTCATTGGATTGCGCCGGGTCTAAATTTCAGATCGCCGATTTGCTGACCGGCGGACGATATTTAAAACTGAAACGTTAAAGTGTTTTTACCTCTCTTATATGCTGACTGTCCAATTTGTCAAGCATAAATTTTGTAATGGACCATCTCGAAATCGGTTTTGGGAAATGGTATGTGGCACTATATAGTTAATGATTACAATTAATTAAATTTTTTTTTACAGCTGTGCAGAAGCGGCAATATTTTCGCTTGACAAATTTCTGAATATATTTTAGTAAGCTTTAACGTTTAAGTTTATCCTGGCCGCTGGCGGGTTCATTCCCCGAACCTGAGCGGGGAGGGCGCCTGAAAGGCTGATGCGGTGGGACTTGGCCTTTCAGCAGATTTTCATCCATGAACCCATCCGCCTGCAGAAAACCTTACAATGATTGATCTCCCGGCCGATGGCCATACCCCGGGATGGCGATCAGGAGATCGATCGGCAAAGGAGGTATTCCAATGAAGCGCTCTTTACATGCCGGCAAGCATCAGAGCGGTGGTTTCAGCCTCAATATGTTTTCCGATGACGAGTTGCACGAAATCCATCTGGCCACCCTTGAAGTGTTGCAGCACACGGGGATTTTCGTGGAAAACGAGGAAGCCCTGGAAATTTTTGCCGGCGGTGGCGCCAGAATCGACAAGGCCAAGAAAATTGTCAAGCTGCCGCCTTATCTGGTGGAAGAATGTTTGCGATCAGCACCCGAAAAGTTTGTCATGGCCGGCCGCCGCCCTGAAGATGATTATGTGGTGGAAGGCAACCGGGTGGGGTTTACCAATTTCGGGGAGGGTATCCTGACCGTCGATTTGCAGAGCGGCGAGTTGCGGGAACCCACCAAAAAGGATATCGCCAACTCAGCCCGAATCTGCGATTTTCTCGATGAAGTGTCGGTTTACAACCGGGCCATCGGCGCTCATGATGTGCCGGCCGAAGTAGCGCCGGTGCACAATGCCGAGGCTTTTTTCAACAATACCACCAAGCATTGCATGATTGGTCCCTTCAGTGGATACCAGCTGCGTCAGATAGCAAAGATGGCGGCTGAGATTCAAGGCGGAGAAGAAAAACTTCGCGAGCGTCCGCTGGTGTCCTTTCACACCTGCCCGGTCAGTCCCCTGAGGCTTGTCAACGACACCTGCGAAATTATCATGGAGTCGGCGCGCTGCGGGTTGATGGTCAACATCATCACGATGGCCATGGCCGGCGCCTCTTCTTCCGTTCATTTGGCCGGGACGCTGGTTGATCATAATGCGGAAGTGCTCTCATCGGTGGTCCTCAACCAGTTGACCTGCAAGGGGGCGCCCATCATGTATGGCAGCTCCACAACGGCAATGGATCTGCGTTTTGCAGCCGCCACCGTGGGCAGCCCCGAATGTGCCATGATCAATGCCGCTGTGGCCCGGTTGGCACGCTACAACGGCCTGCCCAGTTTCGTTGCCGGCGGGTAGGGCGACAGCAAGCTTGCGGATGCCCAGATCGGCCATGAAAAGACCCTGACGGGCCTGATGACCGCGTTGGCAGGTGCCAACCTGATCTACGGCCTGGGAATGCTGGAAATGGGCGTCACTTTCGATTTTGGGCAACTGGTGATGGACAGTGAATTCGCCAAAATGATCAAACAGTGTGTGCAGGGTATTCCGGTCAACGACGAAACCCTGTCCGTGGATACGATCAAGGAGATCGGTCCTTTCAAGGATTTCGTCAGCCACGAATCGACCTTCAATTACATGAAATCCATTTCCCATCCCAAACTGATCGATCGCCGGAATCGAGCGAAATGGGAGGAACGCGGGGCCACAAGCTTGCATGAGCGGGCCCTGGACGAGGCAAGGCGTATTCTCAGTGAGCATGAGGTCCCGCCGTTGCCCGATGATGTGCGTTCGGCGATTCGCTCAATTGTCGAAGAGACCGAAAATCAGTTGGACGTCGGGCGGAATGAACCTGAATTTTGAACGGTCCGATTTGCGAGGCAAAACCCATTATGAAAATTGCACCTGAGGCCGGCAACCTGGCACCCGACTGGATTCAAACGGCCGTTTTTACCGATGAGCAACTCCAAAGATTGCATACGGCGACCCTGGAAGTCCTTGCGACAACCGGTATCAAAGTTGAATCCGAGCAGGCCCTTGAGCTTTTCAGCGGTATCGGCGCCCGGGTCGAGCGTCGGGCAGAACACGGGATGGTCAGATTTTCCGGCGATGTCATCGAAAAATACATTCGCTTGGCTCCCAGCCAGCTCATCTATCCGGGACGCGAGGCCGAGCTTGATTTCGATGCCGCTGCGGACCGGCTCGGGTTTTCGACTTTTGGCGAGTGCGTGCAGATTATCGATCCGCAAACCCGCCGGGTGCGCTCGACCACCAAGGATGATTTGGGCCGGATCACCCGCATCTGCGACCGACTCGAAGAGATCTGTGTGGTGGAACGGCCAGTCGGTTCACTGGACAAGCCCCCAGCGACCCAGCCGTTGCACAATTACGAGGTGATGGCCACCAATACCGGCAAGCATATTTTCCTCGGTTTTTTCAACGCCGCCAATACCCGCAGAATTGCCTGGATGGCGGCCGCCTGCGTGGGCGGTGACGAGGTTTTTAGCAAACGCAAGCCGGTCAGCGCCTTTGTCTGTCCCACCAGCCCGCTGGTGCTGGGCGAAATGTGCTGCGATGTGACCATTGAATGCGCCCGGCTGGGAATCGGTGTCGCACCCATTTCCATGGTGTTGGCGGGGGCGACGGCTCCGGTCACGCTGGCCGGCTCGATTGTCATTCATAATGCCGAAGTTTTAAGCGCCATTGTGCTGGCCCAGGCCGCGGCGCCGGGCACGCCCTGCACATATGCCAGCATGAGCACCATCATGGATTTGCGCACCGCCGTGCCGGCAACTGCGGCGCCGGAGCATGGGCTGATCAGCGCGGGGTTGACCCAGCTGGCCCAGATGTATCATCTGCCCTGCTGGGTCGGTGGAGGGGTTGCGGACAGCAAACTGCCGGATACCCAGGCGGCCTACGATTTTTCACTGTCAGCCACCATGGCTGCCATGAGCCATCCAAATTTTTTCTACGGCGCGGGGGCGCTGGAATCCGGATTGACTTTTGATTATGCCAAACTGATCATGGACTGCGAACAGATGCGCCAAATTCAGCACCTGTTAAAGGGCGTTGCGGTCACCCGGGACACCCTGGCCCTGGACATCATCGCAAAGGCGGGAGCCGGCGGTGAGTTCATGACCCTTGAGCACACCTTTAATAACATGCGCTCCCTGTCAACAACCGATCTTTTCGATCGCCGCAGCCGTGCAAGCTGGATGGACATGACCGCCGGCAGGGACCTGACCGAGCGTGCCTATGAAAGGGCCCGTGACATCGCCTCCAGCCATGAACCTCCGCCGCTGCCCCGGGGTGCGGCACAGGCCATGCGGCATATTATCGACGACTATGAGGCAGAATTGAAATTGCATTAATATTTTTTTTAGGAGGATGACACATGAGCGAAGGATTGAATCAGCAACTTACCGAACGGAGAAAACAGGCCATTACATCTGCTGTCGGCAATGTTTCCATGAAATTTGTCAAATCGGGCGCAGGGGCGTTGCTTGTCGATGTGGATGGCAGGCAATACATCGATTTTGCGGGGGGAATCGGTGCCATGAACATCGGCCACAGCCATCCGAAAGTCGTGGCCGCCATCAAGGAGCAGGCAGAGCTGCTGACACACTGCTGTTTCATGGTGAATCCCTATGAAACGGCGGTCGCATTGGCTGAAAGGCTGTGCCAACTGACTCCCGGGGATTTTCCGAAAAAGGCTGTTTTTCTCAACAGCGGCGCCGAAGCCGTGGAAAATGCCGTCAAGGTGGCCCGTTATACCACTAAACGACCTGCCATTGTCGTTTTTGACAATGGATACCATGGCCGGACCCTGTTGACCATGACCATGACCACCAAGGTCAAGCCCTTCAAATTGGGTTTTGGCCCCTTTGCCCCCGAGGTCTATCGGGTCGCTTTCGGTGATACGCAAGCCCTGCACGAATTCTTTTTAACCCAGATCAACGCGGAATCCGTTGCCGCGGTGATCGCAGAGCCGGTACAGGGTGAAGGTGGGTTCAATGCCCCGCCGGCGGGCTATTTCCCCGAACTGGCAAAGATCTGCAGCGATAACGGCATCCTGTTGGTCATGGATGAAATCCAGAGCGGTATGGGGCGAACCGGAAAAATGTTTGCTTCGGAGCACTGGGATTTGACGCCCGACATGATGGTGGTCGGCAAGAGCCTGGCGGCGGGAATGCCCCTTGCAGCGGTTGTGGGCCGGGCCGACTTGATGGACGGTGTGCATGTCGGGGGACTTGGCGGCACGTATGGCGGCAATCCCGTGGCCTGCGCCGCGGCCCTGGCCGTTCTGGACGTTTTTGAAACCGAAGGTTTGCTGGAAAAATCCGTGGCCCTGGGCGAAAAGCTCGACACGCGCTTTAAATCATGGCAGGAGAAATTCAGCTTGGTGGGTGAACTGCGCGGCATCGGCGCCATGCGGGGTTTTGAGCTCGTCAAGGGAGCGGACAAGGTGCCGGCATCCGAAGAGGCCTCGAAACTGGTGGCCTATTGCCACGAGAATGGCCTGGTGATCCTGGTGACCGGAATTTATGGAAATGTTGTCCGCTGCCTGGCGCCTTTTGTCATCACCGATGATCAGCTTGAAAAAGGTTTTTCCATCCTGGAAGCTGGATTGGAGAAAATACATACGCAGTAGCATCGGATAGGAAAGCAGAAAAACCATTTCGAATAAGGAACAATCACATGTCCGGACATTATGGCAAAATACTGAAGATTGATTTGACCGACGGCCAATTTCAAACCCAAACAGTCCCGGAAGATATTTATACCCGTTACATCGGCGGAAAAGGACTGGCATCCTATCTTTTATACGAACTAAATCCGCCGGGTGTCGACCCCCTGCACCCGGATAATTGCCTGATTTTTGCAACGGGGCCCATTACCGGCAGTAAAATCTGGGGCAGCAGTCGATATGGTGTATTCACAAAGTCGCCCCAGACAGGACTCTACTCGGAATCTTACTCGGGTGGCAAAGTTCCGGAAGCCATAGATGCCACCGGCTACGATGCCATTGTCATCCAGGGTGCAAGCAGCAAGCCGGTCGTGCTGGAAATAACACCGCAAGGGGTAGTCTTTCATGACGGGCAGGATCTTTGGGGCAGGGAGACCTATGAAACGGAAAAGTTCGTCATGGAAAACTACACAAAATCCGATGACGGCTTTAAGCGCAAGGGGGCGGTTGTGATTGGCCCCGCCGCCGAAAACGGTGTTTGCTTCGGTGTGATCAAAAATGACTACTGGCGGTCGGCGGGCCGGACGGGTGTGGGGACGGTACTGGGCGCCAAAAAGGTCAAAGCAATCCTGTTCAGGGGCAATCGCAAGCGCCCGCTTTTCGATGAACAGGCCGTCAAATCAATGGCCAAGCAGATTGCGGCTGCTGGCCGGGATAACCCCGGCGTGAACGCCTACAAATCCATGGGGACCTCCCAGTTGGTCAAGGTTTTGAATACGGCCGGCGCATTTCCCACCCGCTACTGGTCGGAAGGTGTGTTCGAGAAATGGCAAAGCATCGACGCGGAAGCGTTTCACGCCAGCTGTGACGTGAAACCGAATGCCTGCCTCAAGTGTTTCATGGCCTGCGGTCGTCTGACCACCATCCGCAACGGGCGGCATGCCGGGCTGAAAATCGAAGGACCGGAATACGAGACCATTTATGCTTTCGGGGGATTGTGCCTGATCGACAGTATCGAGGAAATTGCCTACCTCAACGACATTTGCGACCGGCTGGGCATGGACACCATTTCAGCTGGAAATCTGTGCGCCTTCACCATTGAAGCCCATAAAAGGGGCAAAATCGACCATGGGATAGAATACGGAGACGTGGACGGCATTGCGGATTTGCTTTTCATGATTGCCGAACGCCGGGGCATTGGCGATGACCTGGCCCGCGGCATCCGGTACGCGGCGGGCAAATGGGGTCTGGAAGACATTGCCGTGCATGTAAAAGGCATGGAACCCGCCGGCTATGATCCCCGGGTGCTCAAAGGCATGGGCCTTGCGTTCGCCACCTCGGATCGGGGCGCCTGCCACCTGCGGGCGACTTTTTACAAGCCCGAGCTTACCGGCATGATTCCCCCCGATCAGATAGAGGGCAAGGCGGAGCTGTTTATCGATTTTGAAGATCGCCTCACACTTTTCGATGCCCTCATTTTCTGCCGCTTTTACCGCGATCTTTACCTGTGGGAGGAACTCGGGCAGACGCTGCATGCCGTTACCGGCCTGGCGTCGGATAAACAGTCCCTGAAATCCATCGCGGCCGCCATCTCGGACATTGTCCGGCGGTTCAACATCCGCGAAGGCCTGACTCCCGATGACGACTGGCTCAGCCCCCGGCTGTTTCAGAAACTTGAAAAAACCGGTCAGCAACTCAAACCTGAAGAATTGGCTTTCATGCGCAGGGAGTACTATCAATTGCGAGGATGGGATGAAAACGGCGTGCCCGCGCAGCAATAAGGCTGGGGTGCATTTAATCCCCTGCTTTGATCGTCAAAAGTCAGTTGTCGCCGGCAATTCCGGTGATTGCGGCAACCGGGAGGCAGTTTTTGTATATATCAGACGAGGTGCAACTTTATGAGTATCAAGAAACAGGATAGTAATTTGCCGGACTATGCCCTGGTGGAACGCCAGGAAATGTTGATCGGCTGCGGCTACGGTGATGAAGTCATGCGGCGGCCCCAGATCGGGGTGGTCAGCAGCTGGGGAGAGGTCAACCCGGCGGCGATACTTCTGGATAAGGTGGCGGCCTCAATCAAGGCGGGAATCTGGGCGGCGGGTGGAACGCCACGCGAGTTTGTGATCAGTTCAATATGTACGAGCATGGCCGGCAACGACCGGTACCATCTGCCGCATCGGGACCTGGTGGCCGGCTATATTGAAACGGTGGCCATGACGAATTTGCTGGATGGACTTGTTTTTCTCCCCGTTTGTGATGACGTGATTCCCGGACATCTCATGGCGGCTGCAAGACTGAATTTGCCCGCCGTGGTTGTCACGGGAGGTTACATGCAGCTGAATCGGCACCGGGGAGAGCGGATTGACCCCTTGGATGTCGCGCCAAAGTATTTTAGGCAGTTCAAAGAAGGCCAGCTGGAGAAGACCGATTTTCAATGGATTCGCGACAAGGGCTGTGCGGGCATCGGATCCTGCCCGGTGATGGGAACGGCCAACACCATGTCGGCCATGGCCGAAGCTCTGGGAATGTCGCTGACGGGCAACGCGGCGCTGCCCGGAGCCGGTTCCCGCCTTCAGCGCATGGCCTTCGAGGCCGGGCGCACGGTGCTGACCCTTCTGGGGCAGGGCGTCAAACCCGCTGATGTCATGACCATGGAGGCTTTTGACAATGCCATCCGGGTGCTCATGGCCATTGGCGGATCAACCAACGCCGTGCTGCATCTGCAAGCCATCGCCGCGGAGCTGGACCTGGAAATTGAGCCCGAGCGCTTCAACAGACTCAGCCAGTCAACGCCTTTTATCTGCGATGTGACGCCGTCGGGAACAGGGGGCAACTTTTTGTCCGATTTGGACGAAGCCGGCGGCATTGCCGCCGTTATGCGAGAGCTTCAACCGCTTCTCGACACGGAGGTCATGACAGTCACGGGACGGCCGTTGGCACAAAACTTGGCGGCCGCCCCTCCCGCCGACGGCAACGTCGTTCGTTCGCTGGAGGCGCCGCTGGCAAAAGAGGGTGGGTTGGTTTTTTTGAAGGGCAATCTGGCCCCCAACGGTGCACTGGTGAAAAAAGCAGCGGTGCCGCCCTCGATGCTCCAGCACAAGGGCCCGGCCCGCATTTTCGCAGACGAAGAATCGGCCTGTGAAGCCTTGATCGCGAATCAGATTGCAGCCGGTTCGGTTGTAGTGGTGCGTTTTGTCGGTCCCAAGGGAGATCCGGGGATGCGATTGCTCCAGCGTTTCCTATGGATCCTGTCGGCCAAGGGACTCCATGAAAAGATTGCCTTTATCACCGACGGCCGTTTTTCGGGAACCAACAAGGGATGCGCGGTGGCGCACATTGGTCCGGAAGCATACGAGGGCGGGCCATTGGCAATCGTTCAAGATGGTGATTTGATTGAGATCGATATCATCGGCGAAAAGATCAACCTGCTGCTTTCCGGTGAAGAAATCCAGCGCCGCTTGCACCAGTGGTCTCCGCCGGAATCCAGGGTGAACCGTGGATATTTGGCAATTTATTCCAGACTGGCCAAATCCGCCGACCGGGGCGCCGCGCTGGATTATTCCATCTAGCGCTCGAAGCGGTAGCACCCGCAGATCTACCAGGCCGTTTCGGGCGGGGACAACTAAAAGAAATAGGGAAGGGGGGTGAACACAAAAAAATATCTGTCATCGGCTACGGGAGGTTTTTTTCGTTTTTTCGCGAAAGGAGACATCCCGGATAACCTCAAATTTTCTCATACCACAAGGGGGGCTTATGTTAAAGCTTGTAGAAAACAGAAAAACATGGGTGTTTATCGGAGGACTGATTTTCGCCCTGGCAGTTTCTTTCATGGGAAGCGGACTGGTCGGTTCAGCCCAGGCGAAAACTTACAAACAGTATGTCGCTTCACTGCCGGATGGTTGCCAACCGGTGCCGCGTGAATGTTTTGAGCAGGCTGTGGCCGGCAAAACATTTGCCATGTATGACTGGGCCGCCTGGTGGCCTGAAGAGCTTTATAAAGGATTTGAAAAAGAATTCGGCATTAAAATCGTCCGCGATAATTATCCCAACCTGGATGAAGCGCTGGCTAAATTCAGGCTGAACCCGAAAACGCCGTATGATTTTTGGCTGACGAATCCGAAATCGGTCTGGTATATGAAAAACTGGAAATTACTGGAAACGGTTAATCATGACTGGATACCAAATGTTAACCGCTATCTGGCGGGGGATGTTAAAGAAGCCAGTTGGGACAAGGGTTACAATTATACCGTGCTGACAACCCTGGGGTACGACGCTTACGTGATCAATAAAAATTTTATTAATAAGGATGATTCTCGTATTCCCTCCTGGAAGTTTCTGTTTGAGGGCTGGGACGTTTACAAAGACAGGCTTGTCATGCGCAACGAGATGAACCGTGTGATTGGAAACACCTTAAAATACCTTGGTTATTCACTCAATTCCACGAATCCGAAAGAATTGAAAGAGGCCGAAGATGTACTTGTCCGCCTGAAGCCTCATATCATGGCTTTTAACTCCTGGCCGAAAAGGGCCGTGATGGCCGGTGAAGTCTGGATCGTGGAAGGCGTCGTTCATGATTACCTTTCTTTGGGAAAACTTGCCGGACCGGAAAACCCCTTTGTCCCCTGTTATCCTCCAAAGGGATGCTTGCTTTCACCCATGCTGGTTGTCATGCCAAAGGGTGGCAACAATCCGGCAGCCTGTCACCTGTTCCTGAACTATCTTTATCGGCCTGATAATTTTGCAACCCTTATAAATGGCGTTGCATACGGCCATGGCCATACGGGAGTCAATGGGCTTATAAAAGAAAAGGTAGTGAAATGGATGACACCACCTGAAGCGGGCTACAGGGAAAAGTGTGAAGTGCTTTTACCGCCGGCATTCACAGGCCAGGGAGAGAAACTGCGAGCCGCTATTTGGGAAAAATTAAAGAAGTAAGTAAGATCATTTTAAAAGGGGGGAGTGTGCTCCCCCCTTGCTGAAAATGGTGTCGGAGCATGGGATGTCTTTAAAATTGGAGCAAAATAGATGGTGGCAGCTAAAAATGACATGAAAAGAAAAACGCATTTGCATCTTCTTCCCACGGTGGGGCCCATCACGATATGGATTTTTTTCTTCGTTTTTGCACCGGTGGCAGTGATTGTGGCCATCAGTTTTTTTGCGACGGGTTCCGGCGGCGAAATTTTGCCCAGGCTTTCTTTGGAGAATTACCGCTTGCTCCTGTTTGGAGGCAGTGAATACCCACGGGCTGTTATCCGGTCAATTTTGTATGCCCTGGTGACAAACTTGATATGTTTGGGGATCGGATATCCCATGGCATTCTGGATTTCGAAATACGGCGGAAAATTCAAGGCATTGCTTTTGTTTTTGGTCATTGTCCCCTCCTGGAGTTGTTATATCGTAAGAATTTACGCTTTGAAACAACTGGTGGGATACCCCGGAATTCTGAATGATTTCCTTCTCAATCTTGGCTTGATCTCATCTCCCATCAATATCCTCTACACGCCCGCCGCAGTGGTCCTCGGGCTGATTTACATCTGGCTGCCCTTTATGGTCTTGCCGATTTATGCATCTCTGGAAGGAATTAATCCTAGCCTTCTGGAAGCCTCGCTTGACCTGGGTGCCACCCCGCAGTGGCAGTTTCTTACAATAACACTTCCATTAACCAAGGGGGGGATTTTCGGGGGTGCGATACTGACCTTCATCCCTGCGTTGGGAGATTGGCTGGTCCCCTTGTTGATAGGGGGCAACAGGGTCTGGATGGCTGGGAATCTGATTGAACATTATCTCGTCGTTCGGGGTAAAATCGCCATGGCCTCCAGTATGGCAGTGATTCTGACAGCCACCGTTGTTCTGCTCATCTATGTATTTATCAAGCTTGGGGGGGAAGAATCAATGGAGCGGATCGTATGAAGATCCTGAATGCACGCAGAATAAACACGATCGTGAGCATGATTGGTTATCTTTTTGTCTGGGCGCCGATTGTGGTGCTCGCTATTTTCTCCTTTAACGCCAGCGCGTATGGGGTGAAATGGGAGTCGTTGACCATCAAATGGTATGTGGATTTATTTCACACGCCTGAAATCATGCAGGCGGTTTTAAGGAGCCTTTTGATTGCTTCCATAACAACGATATTTGCTACAGCGATTGGCACCCTGGCAGGATATGGGCTGTACAAATACAAGTTCGCCGGAAGGCGTTTTCTGAGAATGTCCGTCCTTTTGCCGATCACGGTTCCCTATGTGATCATGGCCGGAGCTTTGCTGGTATATTTTACGCGCATTGTTCATATCCCCCTGGGTTATCCCGCAATTATCATCGCCCATATCAGCTTCAGCGCCCCGTTGGCGGTGTTCGTGACGCTGGGAAGAATGCAGCGCATCAACTGGAGCCTGGAAGAAGCTTCCGTGGACCTGGGGGCCAACACGCTGACGACCTGGAGAAAAGTAACGATTCCCCTGTTGCTGCCTGCTATTTTTGCATCGGCCGTTCTCATATTTCCCTGGTCGTTCAATGATTTTACGGTGACCTATTTCGTCGCCGGCGTCGGCACCACCACGTTGCCGCTTTATCTGTTTTCCATGCTGGAATATTCATTGAAACCGGTGTTGATCAACGCCATCAGCCTGATTTTTATCATCATGCCGATTCTGTTGATCATGCTGATTTATTTGTCCAAGGCAAGAACCAAACACGGTAGCTGACGTTTTCGACAATCCGGGTGCGCTGCCGGGACAGTGGCAATAGCGCAGTTGGACTTTTTAGGAGTTCATCAAAGCTGACAACAGTTTTATTTTCAAAGTCAAAAAAATTTCAAGGTGAAAACAATGCAAGGTGAGCAGGACAACATCTGTATCGAGTTGAGAAATCTGGTGAAAATGTTTCCCGGTGTCACGGCGGTCAATCATGTCAACCTGAAGGTCAAAGACAGGGAAGTCTTTTCCCTGCTGGGCCCCAGTGGATGCGGAAAAACCACCATTTTGCGGATTATCGCGGGCCTGGAGACGGCAGATGAAGGTGAAGTGCTCATTGGCGGTCAGGTAGTCAACGAGGTTCCCCCGTACCGCAGGGATTGCAACCTGGTATTTCAAAATCTGGCGCTTTTTCCCCACATGACCATTGGGCAAAATATCGCTTACGGTCTTGAAAGAAAACGGGTTGCGAAAAACGAGATCAAAAAGCGAGTCAATGAGATGCTTGAATTCATGAGCCTTGAAGCCATGAAGGACCGCTATCCCGTTCAACTCAGTGGCGGTCAGCAACAGCGCATTGCCCTGGCCCGATCACTGGTATTGAAGCCAAGTTGTTGCTGCTGGATGAACCCCTGGCGGCACTGGACAGAAAACTGAGAAAAGACATGCAGGTTGAACTCAAAAGGATCCAGCAGGAGGTGGGTATCACCTTTTTTTACGTGACGCATGATCAGAAAGTCGCCTTGGCCATTTCCGATACGATCGGAATTATGAAAGAGGGAAGACTTGAACAGGTGGGTGCTCCATCTCAGATTTACGATAACCCGAAAACCAAATTCGTTGCTGATTTCATGGGCGCTAACAATATTTTTTCAGGCCGGGTAACGTCTATTGACGGCGCGGGCGTTCGTCTCGAAACTGAAGAGGGCTTCGTGCTGAATGCTCTGGCAGGGGCGGAAGCGACCCGGGAGAATATTCAAGGGGTTTGTATCCATCCCGAACGAATCAATATTGTTCCCGCAACCGCATCCATCGAAGCGGACAATCGGTTTGAAGGCGCGATTGCGGCCATGATTTACCAGGGTGATTTCGTTGAGATTCAAGTCCGCCTGCAGGCGGCAAATACCCTAAAAACGATCACCACCCATCTGGACGCCAGGCTTGCACAGAACCATGAACTATCCATGGGAAAACAGGTCATTGCCTACTGGTCCAGGGAAGATGGCAAAACTTTCCAATAATTCATCCCGCGAACAAAATTATCAACAGCCTCCGGGGGAATATCCGGGTGGTGAGGCGCGTTGGCTTTTACGCCCCCCCGCAAACCGCCGGCTATTCTTTTTCCACCGGAAAGGTCATGGCCGCGCCGTTCCAGCCGATCACCATCACCATGATCCCAAGGGACAGAACCAGCAGTAAATAAACGATGTTTGCCCCCGCAAGGGTTGCCAAAACATCCGGCACCATCGTGCGCCAGATAAAAAGGACGATCGCCGTGGTCAGCATGGCCAGCGACAGGGGGATTTTGATTTTCACCGGCTTGAGCATCTTGGCCATGTAATTCAGCCACCAGGTAAAAAGCCCGGTGGTGATGGCCACGGCACAAAACAGGATGCCGGCGCCCAGGCAGTGATAAGCGGTGGTTTCAAAACTTTTTAACCCGGTCAGCAGGTACAGCAGGGTGAACACGGGAGTGAAAAACATGAACACGATGGGAAAGTGCACCGTCATCGGGTGGGGATGACGCCGAAGCATGGGGATGCGGGCCAGCAGCCAGGCCAGCGGCGGGGGTATTTCACGGTCGGCGGCCTCTTTTTTTAGCGTGCCCACCTGGGGGTAGCGCTCCAGCACATCCGGCGTGTGCGGGGCTGCCTGGATGTCGGTGGTCAGGTCAGCGCCGGCCCGGTGCCGTTTCATGTGCAGGCCGTTGCGCCAGCGTTTGCTCTGGCTGACATCGTAAACCTTTCCGTCATGGGCGATATAAACAGGTTTTTGGTTTTCACCGTTGTAGCCGGCAAGTTCATCGGCATCAAATTCTTTCATCAATTGTTCTCCTGTCTTCGATATCCATCAGATTATCAGTTGAATGCACACAATTGCCAGCAGGGCTGCCGGATAGTAGCTGGCCCGGTTGAAAAGGGCCGTGGCCTCTATGCGTTGACGGCTTTGGTAAAGGGATACAGCCGGCAGCAGCAGCAGGTAACAGCTCACCGCCAGGGAAATCAGAGCCAAAACAGTTGGATAGCCCTGGATGGAAAAGAAAAATATGGCGGTATTCATGGCCAGGGAAAGGACGACGGTTCCCACCACGATGATACTGGCCCGGCGAAGCCCCAGGCGAACCGGAATGGTCTGGGCCGCCAGGCGGCGATCTTCTTCAATATCGGTCCAGTCCGCCGGAATGTTCTGGGCCCCGATTTCCCAGAAAAACAACAGCAAAAATAAGATCAGCAAATACCATCCGGAGGGTTGCGGATCCACCGCGAAAACAGCGGCCACCGCCCCGGAGGTCTTGACCGCCCCGCTGACAACAGTGCGAAATGGGCTGATCCGCCATAACAGGCAGTATACAGTTTCCAGGGCGCAGCCGGCCAGAAAAATCAACACGCAGACCGGGTTGAGGAGATAAGCACCGATCAGGGCCATCAAGGCCCATCCCAGGGTCCACAAAATCCCCTGCCATAGACTGAGCAGCCCCTGGGCCATGGGATGCCGGACGAGTATGCCGTCCAGATAACTTTCCGTGCTGGAAAATCCACCCACCGCCGCTTTTTGCCGGTCAGTCCGGTAGTCGATGACGTCGTTGAGCGCGTACACGGCGGTGTAGCCTGCAAAGGCGGTGATGATTCCCAAAATGACAATTTTAAGCGGCGGGAAATGGCCCAGCCACAGCAAGGCGCCAAAAGCCGGTGTACACATGTCCAGCAGGCCATGGGGGGTTCGCGACAGCGCGAAAAAAAGTTTTAAACGCGCCAGGGCGCTGAAATGATTGTGAAGTGATATTTCCATCGGATAGCCCTATGTTTTCTAAATTGTACCCGCTGGGTTGGAGGGCCATAGCAGGCTTGCAGCGGAAAGGAAGGCTGCGGTTGTCCAGTTGTCAGTCTAAAAAAAATAATAAGTTTGATCCGGGGTCGCAAGCCCTGTTTTATTAATTACCATGTGCAGCGCACCGGGTGCCTGGAAATGGATTCGTCAGGGGTGACAATGACCAGGTCGTGCACCATGGCCTGGCAGATCAGCAAACGGTCGA
>JAOZPY010000142.1:3569-6813 GCA_029932495.1 Desulfobacterales bacterium | reverse complement strand
AGCCCCTGGCGTCAGCAGCCCCGCTGCTGCAGGTGGCTTCTGTTTTTTACGGGGCAGTACAAAAGACAAGGGCGGCGGCATACCGCCGTGGCATCTTAGCCGCTTTCGGACTGCCCTGCAAAGTGATTTCAGTCGGCAACATAACCGTGGGCGGCACCGGCAAAACCCCCATGGTGATGTACCTCGCGGGACTGCTGCGGCAGATGGGCCGAACGGTGGCCATCGTCAGCCGTGGATACAAGGGCACGGCCGAACGGCAGGGAGCCGTTGTCAGTGACGGGCACTCCGTGTTGCTGGATGCAGCCACCGCCGGCGATGAACCTTACATGATCGCGTCCCGTTCAACCGATATCCCCGTGATCGTGGGCCAAAACCGACTTGCCGCCGGGAGACTGGCGGTCGACAGCTTCGCCCCCGAGGCGATTGTGCTCGATGACGCCATGCAGCATTTGAGGCTCAAGCGGGATATCGAACTCGTGTTGCTGGATCACCGGCATCCTTTCGGTAACGGCCATCTGCTGCCGCGCGGATCGTTGAGGGAGCCGGTTTCTTCACTGGCCCGCGCGGATGCCTGCCTGCTGACACGATGCCCGGCAGGTGATGACCCGGCCGCTGCATCCACGACAGCAAAAATTAGGCGGTACGCACCCGCGCTGCCGGTGTTCAGGTCATTTCATGTGCCGTATTGCTATGAGGCCCAAAGGCAAAATAGTTTTATGGCACCGGCAGCAGCAGAGCTTTTAGCGCCGCCGGATATCATGGCCCTGAACCAACGCAGGATATTTGGCTTTTCCGGAATTGCCCGCAACGATGATTTTCACAGCACCGTCAAAACACTTGGTTTTGATGCGGCCGGCTTTATGGAGTTTGCCGATCACCATCCTTATTCAACGGCCGATTTGCAACGGATTGCCGCCGCCGCCGCCGATGCGGACGCCAGGGTGTTGATTACCACGGAAAAAGACCATGTCCGCCTGCTGGCACAGCAGCGTGCGCTGCCGCTGGATTTGATCGTGGTGGGCATCCGGCTTTGTCTGCCAGACGATGATGAGGCCGCTTTTATCGCATTTATCAAAGACCGTCTTCGCTGGTAAAATAATCCGATATAACTCCCATAAAGCGGTTGTACTTCAAAGCATAGTGGCGCAGCCCCCGGCGAACAAATTTTTGCGAGATTTCCCTGTCCTCCTGTTCGATCTCCGGCTCCCGTTGCTGCCATGCGGCTTCATCCAGGGCCAGTATTTCTTCCACCCGACGCTGATAAAAACCTGCTGTTTCAAAATCCGAGCGGGCATTGACAAACCAGGGCATGATGCGGCCCACTTTTTTTAGAAGCAGGTCCTGCTGCGGGCCGAATCGCAAACAGGAGGCATCGGTAAAATTATTAAGACGCGACATTTTTTCAAAATCGATGGCGTCGCTGTCGCGGGCGATGTCAAAGGCGCTGGTGTCGGGAAACGGGAAAAAAAATGACCAGCGGTAGCGGCCCGGTTGGGCCCGGGCCATCAGATCGATGGTGGCCATCAGGTCATCCCGGGTTTCGCCGGGCAGGCCGATCATCAGAAAAACCGAGGTATGCAGATCAAATTGGTGGGCGGTTTCGATGGTGGCGACAATTTTTTTATTTTTCATACGCCGTTGAAGAACCTGACGCCGGATCCGGTCACTGCCGCTTTCCACGCCGAATTTGACAATCTTGCAGTTTGCATCGGCAAGCCAGCGTGCCCGGGTCTTGTCGAAAAAACCCACATGGCCGTTGACCACAAACGGCAGTTGGCTGATTTTGCGATAGGACTCGCAAAACTGCCGGACGTATGCCCGATAAAAGGTAAACAGGTCATCATCCAGAATAAACATGCGAATGTTACGGTAATGATCCTGAAGGTATTCAATCTCGATCATCATCTGCTCAACGGGAAAATGCCGGATGTAGTTGAGTTGTTTAAAACTGCAGGCAAGATCCTTGCGGTAATGGGATACGAACTGGTGGTTAAAACAGTAAGTGCAGGAAAAAGGGCAGCCGCGGGAGGCCATCAGACCCACCCAGCCGTTCTTGGCGTCGATAATTTTCTGAAAATCAAAAATTTCATAGTCTTTAAACGGCAGCGCGGCCAGGTCCGGCAGCGGTCGCAGCGGATTCAGACGGGGTTTGCCGTTTTGTATAAATCCGAGATTCGCCACGGTCGTGACATCCTGACCGCGGCTAAAGCGGTCGACAAACTCGGCCAGAGCATCTTCGGCTTCTCCGCGCATGATATAGTCAAAAAGACCGGAATGCAGTACTTCTTCGGCGGCGGCCATGGCATGGATGCCGCCGCAAATCAGGGGCGCTGAAGTTGTTTTACGGGCCCAAGCGGCCAGTTTTTTTGTGTAGGCCCACTGGTTGGTGACCACCGAAAAGCCGATAATGTCTGCGGCTTCCCGGCGGAGTCGTTTAGAAAACTGTTTTTCGGAAGGCAAAGGCCCAATATCTTCACAAAGCTGCCACAAGGAGACCCTGTGGCCGGCGCGTCTGAGAACGGCTGACAGGTGGGCAATGCCATAGTTGAACCCCAGCTGGGAGCCGGCGTTGGGATAAATGAACAGTATTTTCATGACGCGTTGATAACCCTTCTTTCACGGGTGATGCGGGTGATGATATCTTCCACGTCAATGGCGCTCGGATCGCTGAGGGTGTCGACGTGCACGATTTTGCTGGAGTTGGAACCAAAGGCGCTCCAGCGCCTGATAAAGCGCATGTTGTTGGAGCCGGCAAAAATTGTCAGGCAGGGGGTTTCGAGGGCGGCGGCAATATGCTGTCCGGCGGAATCGTAGCCGATATATTCATCGCAATGCGCAATGACCGCGGCAATTTCACCAATGCCGGTCTGCAGACCGATCAAACCACCCGTCATCGGGCTGTCAAAACTGCCTTCAAATGTCGCCTCTTCGACCGGATGGCCATGGTCGCTGACGTCTGCCATCAATGCATTGCAGCCGTGAAGTTCTTCGATGCCGGAGCCCTTGTCCAGCAGCACCACGGTGCCCGGTTCTGCCAGCAGGGACAGCAAAAGGCGTTGCTCCATAAATGCGCCCACTTTTTTACGCGGGTTGCCGCCCACGCCGAAATTGACGGCAATCACCCGGCGAGCCCCGTTGCTTTTCAATCGGCCGCACAGCTGAGCAGCCCTTGAAAGATTTTGCGGTGAAAGCCAGACCCGGGGATATTGAAAATCCTGCACGCCCGTGAGCCGGTCCAGCCAGG
>JAOZPY010000142.1:2284-3469 GCA_029932495.1 Desulfobacterales bacterium | reverse complement strand
ATAGTGCACCCGTTGCAAGCGAACCCGTGAATTGCCGGCATACATCTGCTGAAGCTTCTCATCGCCGATGAGCACGATCTGCGCGGCGGGAAACAGCCTGGCCAGCCGCTGGATGATGATGCTGGTGATGGCCACATCGGCACCAATGGTCACCCGGGACAACAGCAGGATTTTTTTTGGTTTTCTTTGGGTGGACAAGATCCGGCGGTCCGTGCGAATTTTGCGGATGCGCTCCAGCAGGTCATCCTGGCAATGGATTTTAAAATCGTTCAGCCGACGATCCAGCAGGTTGCCCGTCGGCAGTTGGCGGCAAAAGGTGATGATCTGGGCCATGACCCGGTTATAGGTTTCAATCTGCAGCTCTTCGAAATCATCGCACAGCCTTTCGATGATAATGCCGAACAGCGCTCGGGCGGCGGTTTTGTTAAGCTCGGAGTCTCCGGCAACGGTGGCCATTTCGCACAGCAGCCGGATGTGGTCTTCTTCATAGTGACAGTCTTTCAGGTAGGCGTCCATGAACGAATAGGCAACCTGGCGCGACAGTTTTCTTACTTCCTGCGCATCAGAGGGCCCGGTCTTCATAGCGGACCATTTTTGGCTGTAAAATGATGATGTCATAAATTTTGATTTTGTTCCTGCAGTAATTGCTCGGCCGCCTGCAGCACCGCCTCCGGGGTGATTTCCGTCATACAGCGGTGATCCCGGGGACATTTTTTGAGATGGCAGGGGGAACAGTCCATCTCCCGGCGCAGCACAATGGTTTTTTCCAGGTTTGAGTTCGTGTAGCGAGGGTCTGTCGGCCCCATGAGGACCACCACTGGAACATCAAACGCCACGGCATAATGCCGGGGCCCGGTGTCGTTGGTAACCAGAAGCTGGCAGCGTTTAATTAAAGGTTTCAAAAGTGCCAGGTCGACGTTGGCCGGTCCCGTGTTGATGATTTTCGCTTTACTTAAGCTTGCAATTTTTTTCCCGATTTCGTCCTCGCCGGGGCCAATAAACAACAGCAGTTTGCAGTTGCGGCGTTGTGTCAGCATCTCGGCGAATCTGGCAAAATATTCCGGCAGCCAGCATTTGGAGGATCCAAATTTGGCACCCGGATTTAAACCGATTACCATGTCATCGGCAGAGATGCCATGGCGTTCAAGAAACCGGGTGCCTTTTTCCTGCAGCGCATTGGAGATG
>JAOZPY010000142.1:0-2184 GCA_029932495.1 Desulfobacterales bacterium | reverse complement strand
GGCGAATTCGATGGAGCACATCGAGAAAACCATAAATTGTTTTATCATTTATTTCAATGAGATGATCAAACCACGGGGCGTCTGCAACGACTTCCCGGGCATATTTGCGTACCAATCCGAAGATTCGGGCATGCGGATAATTTTGCCGGATGCATTCGAAGGCTGGCGTTGCCATGACAACATCACCGACCCAGTTGGGGCAAAAAACCAGTATTGTTTCATGCTGTATTTGCTGGCTTTCAGGTATCACTCGGGGAATATAAGAAAAACAATGGGGCGGTGTCAATCGATATGAGCTTTCAACTCCAGGGCTTCTGAAATTTTTTCGGCCACCTGTCGCGTTTTGATCTGTTCCATGCATTGGCGGTGATGTTCAGGGCACTTTTTCTTGTAGCATGGTGCACAGGCGGGCGCAGTGGCGACAACGAGATTTTCACAGCCGAAAGGCGCTGTGCGTCTGGGGGAGGTGGGGCCAAAAAGAGTTACAAAGGGGGTGCCAACGGCTGCTGCCAGATGACCCGGTCCCGAATCAGGCCCGATACCCACTGCCGCCGCTTTGAGCACCGCAGTCAGTTCGATTAAAGATGTTTTGTTCACCAGGTTGATCAAACCGGGTTGATTCACGGTGTTGCTGATGGTTTTTGCCATGGCTGCCTGGGAGCTGTCCCCCAGCAGGACCACCTGCAATTTGTGTTTTGTCAACAGATGGCGGGTCAAATCCAGATAACCTTGCAAATGCCAATTTTTCGATTCCCACGATGCCCCGAGAACAACGGCGACAAAGGGATGCTGTATGGCAACGGATACTGGTGTTGATAGCTTCTTTTTCACATTGAAGGCGGAAAGACCGAATTCCAGGGTGTGCGGCTCCGGCAGGCCCAGGTAATCGGTAAATTTTAGATAATGCCTGATTTTAGCAAGATCGTCGCGATAATAATCGATATGTTCATTGTTGAATATCCAGTTGAATTCCTTGGCATTGCGTCGATGAAAACCGATACGCCGCCCGGCGTGCGAAAGCAGAGAGAAAAAGCCGCTTTTCCAAATACGCTGAAGATCAAGGGTGATATCGAAATGGTCTTGCTTCAGATCTTTATAAAGTTTGGACAGCGCTGAAATACGCCAGGCGCGTTTAAAAACAATCACTTTATCGATCTGAGGGTGCAAACCGACCAGGTCCGCCCATTTTGGCTCCACCAGCCATGTGATGCGGCAGTGCGGGAGGTTTGTTTTGATATGGGAAACCAGGCATAGCCCCCGGGCGATATCACCCAGTGAACCCATCAGGATGATGAGAATGGAGGCCGTGGGCAGTGTTTTACGATCCAATGATCTGGTCCAATATCTTTTTTGGGTGTAATCCAACGTATACCCGATGAAAAGAACGCGCGCGTTTATTTTACAGCCTGTCCGCCATTATGTCGCCGAGCATGCCGGGCAGCCGGTGTTTGACAACCGCACGCTGCCAGCGGGCCCGATAGCGTGATTTCAACTTTTCTTTATTTCCGGAATAGAGGCGTGCCCGATCAAAATCCACCAGGAATACCCGGCCGTTTTTGTCAATCACCACGTTGCCGGGATGCAGATCCACATGCAGGATATTATTTTGAATGAGCAAAAGGATTTGCGCCATGGCAGAGACCATCGCCTTGCGGGCATGGTTTTCGTTTTGCCGGCTGAGCCGGGCAAGGGAAATCGGCTGGCAAATTTCACGGGTTACCAGCCATGCAAGATAGAACAGATGACCGCGGTAGGCAAAGGCGACGGGTTCCGGGGCATTAATTCCCACGCTTCTGACTTTTTGCAGGAGGTGATATTCTATTTGGCCGCGGGTTTTGCCTGTCTTAAGGTATCTTCGTTTAACCAGGTGGCGAATAAAGCCGCCCCGGGTATAGCTTTTGACGACCACCGGTCCCATGTCCTCTATTTTCTGGGCCAACACGGCACTTCGGCCTTCAAGTGCGGTGCCAATCGCTTGGGGTCGTCGATCAAAAAGATGGACCAAGCGGCGCAATTGAGGCTCGGTAAAGTTAAAAGACGAACCAATACGATAGGGACCGTATGTTTGGGTCAGTGTCACAGGCTTTAGTTTCCGGGTTGTCAACAGCATGGGCCCATCCCGCATCCATTTCAGCAATGGATTATAGGAAAGCCCTATCCGAGTGTCAACATTGCGCTTTGCAA
>JAOZPY010000141.1 GCA_029932495.1 Desulfobacterales bacterium | reverse complement strand
GGACAACCTGCTAAAAATTTCTTAAAACTAAAAAACAAATTTCGCGTATAATTAGGAGAAACAATCGTGAAAAAACGGCATGTTTCACTGCAATGGAAATTTTTATGCTGTATCGTGCTGATCATTTTTCCCACCCTGGGAATCATTTTCACCTGGGCCGCTATCCAGAATGAAAAACAGGCCGTCAATCAGGCTGTCAACCAGGCCCGGATTGTTTCCCAGCAGGTGATTTTGACCCGCCAATGGATTTCGGACTGCGGCGGCATCTTCGTTGACATGCAAAGCCGGGGGGCAAAGGATATCTCCTATTTTGTTAATGATTCGCTGAGAACCCCCGCCGGATTGTATCAACGCTTCACTCCTTCGATGGTTACCCGCAAGCTGTCCCAGTACTCCCGGCGGCAGGATCTTTACCGCTTTCGGCTCACCAGCCTCAATCCGCTTAACCCGGAAAACCGTGCCGACGGTTTTGAGAAAACCGCCCTGACAAAGTTTAAAACGGACGGGATACACGAAATGTTCCGCATTGCATCCCATAACGGCAGACATTACATGCAGTATGTGGTTCCCCTGTACCTGGAAACGGCCTGCCTGGAATGTCACCGGGGACAGGGAGAAATCCCCAATTCCGTTCGCGGGGGTTTAAGTGTGCTTTTGCCCCTGGAGAAAATGAACGCGTCCATTGAAAAAAACCAGCTCAAACTGGTGATTTCCGGTGCGGCACTCATTTCCTTAACCAGCTTTACCCTTTTTTTCCTGATGCGTCGTTTCGTCATCAAACCGCTGAAAAAGCTTGAAACCATGACCGATGAAATTGGCAGGGGCAACCTGGACGCCCGGGTTGCCATCGCCACCGGTGATGAATTTGAAAAACTGGGGCTGCGCTTTAACACCATGGCCGAAAGCCTGTCGAAAGGCAGGGACCTGCTGGAAGAAAAGATCGCCCTGGCCACCCGGGAGCTGTCAGAGGCCAACCGCGAGCTGCAGACCCTGGACCAGCTGAAATCAGATTTTATGGCCACCATATCCCACGAACTGCGCACCCCGCTGACTGTAATCCGCGGGGGCATCGACTACCTCAACCGGACTGTTAAAAAAGAAGACAATCGCAATTACCTTGAAATCATCGACAAAAACCTGGGACGCCTGATTCACCTGGTTTCCGATCTGTTTGATTTCACCAAGATGGAAGCCAAAAAAATAGAGTGGTCTTTCGACCAGGTCAATCTGAGCGTGTTGATCAAGGAAGTAATCGAAATCATCAACCCCCTGTCTACGGACAAGCAGATTACCATTCGCTATGAAGATCCCGGTGACGTCCTGGCGGACCTGGACCTGGAACGCATCGAACAGGTACTGGTCAACCTGATTGATAATGCCATCAAGTTTTCCGATCCCCAAACTGCAATTCAAATTACCCTCCAGCAGGATGCGCAAACCGTTACGGTGGCGGTCAGCGATCAGGGCATTGGAATTTCAGAAGAACATCTGGCTGCCATCTTCGACAAATTTTGGACTGTTCCTACGGGAAGATATGGTAAAATCGAGGGAACCGGCCTGGGGCTGGCCATCTGCAAGGCGATTATCGAGGGGCACAATGGAAGCATCTGGGCCGAAAGTGTGAAAGGCATCAGCAGCACTTTTTACTTCCGCTTGCCCAAAAAGCAGTTCTGACAGAAAACAAAAATACAGCTTTTGTCTTCTATCTTGTTAATAACAAATATGTACAAAAAGACTTCATTGATGCTTTTCCCTATTTCACCCCTTAACAGCGGGGACTCTAAAGGCATAGAGCGCTGCTTTCAGCCTTTAATCACGGTCATCCCCATCATGGGCCAGAGAAAATAAACCGCAAAGCCGATGACAACCAGCAGAATGAGGCTGGCCGGAATGCCGTAGAGAAAAAATTCCCCGGTCGAAAACTGTTTTGAGTCGTACGCAATGGCATTGGGAGCGGCTCCCACCAGCAGCAAAAACGGCATCCCCGCCGATACGAGGGCTGCGAAGAGAACGACTTCAGCGGCAACGCCCAGATAGGGTGCGATGACGAACGCCACCGGCAGCGATATGGCAATGGCCGCCACGTTCATGATGAAGTTGGTCATGATCAGTACAAAAAAGGCGATCCCCATCACAAAGATAAACCAGTTGGCCTCTTTGAACATGGCCAGCCAGTTTACAGCCAGCCATTTTGCCGCGCCTGTCTCCCACAGGCAAAAGCCGATGCTCATGGCACCCGCAAACAGCAGGATAATATTCCAGGGGACTTCCTCGAGATCACTGATTTCGAGTACGTTGAAAAGAAAAAATAGAATCGTAGAAATCAGGATAATGGCCGACTTGTCGATTGGCTCCAAGGCGGGAATAAAGGAACGCAGGGACATGGTAAGGATACATCCACCGACGATGATCAGGGCCAGGATTTCCTTGCTGGAAATAGGACCCATCTGGGCGTTGAGTATGGTTACTTTTTCCTTGAGCCCGGGAATGATTTTCTTTTCGGGTTTGCATACAATCATGAAAAACAGCCATAACAAAAAAACCATCAGCCATCCGATGGGAAACATGTAACGGCTCAGTTCGAAAAAAGAGATGTTTTGTCCGACAATATCGTTGTAAAATCCGATGGCCACCGCCCCACGGGCCGCGCCCAGCAGTGTTACGATGCTGCCGGCGCCGGCCACGTAAGCCATCCCCATAAACAGCCCCTTGCCGAATCTGGTTTTTTTATCACCTTCCCCGTACAGTCCATAGATGGCAAGCAGCAGAGGATAAATGGTAGCCGCCACAGCCGTGTGGGCCATGATGTGCGCCAAGGCCGCAGTCACCACGAAACAGCCCAGATAGATCATGCTGGTTCTTTCCCCGACGATCATCAACATCCGGTAGGCCAGTCTCTTGGTCAATCCGGTTTTGGTGAAAACCAGCCCGATGACAATTGAAGCAAAAATGAACATCACCGACGGGTCCATAAAATCCCTGAAAGCGACTTTTGCCGAACGGATGAGGTACAGCACCTGCAGGACGCCGATAGCCAGGCTGGTGATGCCGATGGGAACCACTTCGAAGACCCACCATGTACCGGCAAGCAGGAAGATGGCCAAAGCCCCTTTGCCTTCCCTAGTCAGAGCGAAGTGCTTGCCCGCCGGATCCACGGCATCCGGCCACTGGGAGGAATAATAAACGATGGCGAATAGAAAAATGCCCAGTAATATGAAGATAATCCGCTTTAAATCCAGCGTCCTCTTGTATTTTACCGCCGCAAATCCCTTTACCATGCATCTACTCCTTTTTTGCTTCACCCACGTTCACTGCCCCGCCCTTTTTAATTACTTTGCAAATTTCCCTGAATACGTCGCTAAGTCGCAACACCCCCACAATACGGCCGGCTTCCGCAACCAGCAAAGACTGGTGATGCCCGATGACAAGCTGGTGGATCGCCATGCTCAGGGGCGCATGGATTTCGACATATTCGCCTTCAGTAGGGCTATACATGAAATCCCCGACCCGGATCCCGGCGGCTTCACGGCCGATGATCTCCAGGGGCCTTTCAAACAATGCATACTGTTCCTGGGTGGATTTTAAAAAATCCCGGCTGAATCCGAGTTGAGAAATCCGTTTGTCCTTGATCTGGCCATATTTCGGCTCCAGCGCCCGCAGGATATCCAGCTGGCTGATCTTGCCCACAATCCTTTTGTTTTTATTGTAAACCAGAATGGCCCGGTGACGATATTTCGTCTGGTCGAATTTAAGCTGGGCCTCCTCCAGGGACCGCAGCGCTTCCAGCAGTGTTGCCTCCTGTGAAACCGTGGCATACTCCGAAAGCGGCACCATCAGGTCCCTCACTTTGATGTTTTTCATAAGAAAAATCCTTTCCCGCCGTAATTTACCAGCCTTTCTTGGTCATAATTTCTTTGATTCGCTCCTCGGCGTGTTTTTCCACGAGGATCATTTTTTTTGCCTGTGCCTTGCGGATCTTAGCGGTAAGTGTCTCCAAGTCCGCCGGTTTTTCAAGCAAATCCATGGCCCCGAGTTTCATCGCCTGGATCCCCTTTTCCACCGTGGCATGCCCGGTAAGCAAGATAATCTGAAGATCGGGATTTTTATCCTTGAGCGCCTTTAAAGCCTCAAGACCATCCATTCCTGGCATCTGCAGATCCAGCACGATGGCATCGTATGCTTCCCGGTCAGCCATCTTGATGGCGTCAACGGCCGAGGCGGCGGTGGACACCTTCATACCCCTGGCACGCATTCGCTCCCCAAGGGCATCCAGAAAATCCTGCTCGTCATCTACCAGCAATACCTTTTCGTTGGTCATGGCGATTCTCCTGTCTTTTCGCAGTCTCCGAAAAATGCCGGCTTTGAGCCGCCAACTCAGCCGGACGGCTCAGCTGCCTGCATTTTCAACGGAAGGGAAAGGATGATTTTTTCAGCCTCTGCATTAAACGCAATTTTTGCGCCAAGTGCACCGGCCAGTGCATGTTCGGCTTCCCCGGGAAATGATGGACTTTGCTTCTCACCAAACACTTTGAGTCCTGTAAAATTAATATCGATGCCCTGGCCGTTTGGCTGCACAGACACCTCAATGGTTTTTTCAGCCCCTGCCGCCTTCATGACAAATTCCAAACAACGCCAGAGCATGGTTTCAAGCAAAAAGGGGTTGGTAACAATTTCGGGTGAATTTTCGGACATTACGGGTTCAAACGAAATTCCTTTCATGGATGCAAGCCGTTTGGAAAGCGTTGCCATAAACACCAGCAGTTCACCCGGATCCACTTTTTTTACCTGCTCATCAATACTGTGTGCCAGGATATTCATATTTTTTACGATCACATCCGCGCGGTGAACCTGCTGCTGGATTTTGCCGGCAATGGATTTCAGTCTTGCGGGATCAACGGGCACATCCTGATCCGCCATGCCGGAAAGATCCTCCAGCAAGCCCGCGTTTTCGTTGATAATGGCCAGCACATTTTTGATCTCGTGTGAAATCGACGCGTTCATCTTGCCGAAAAAGTGGAGCCCGGCCTCATTGATAACCTTCCACGTATTATTCATCGCACACCTTTCTATCCGTCAAGGGCCTGCTTCATTTTTTTTACGAGTTCCTCAATGGCCACCGGTTTTACGAGGTAAAATTGCTCTCCAGCTTCTTCAGAACCTACACGAAAGTCTTCTTCTGATCCATGTCCGGTCATAAAAATGAATTTCATGTCCGGATATTTGTCGGCGATCATCCGTTTGAGCTGGATGCCCCCAATTTTCGGCATCTTGATATCCACCACAGCGACATCGTAAATTTTCTCTTCAATCTTTTTTAGGGCTTCTTTTCCGCTGCACACCCAATCCGCCTCAATGCCTCTGAACGACAGTCTTTCAGCCAAGGTGGAGACCAGTTCTTTTTCGTCGTCAATCAGTAAAACTCGCATGCGTTCTTTTCCTCCTTCTGATCGGCCTTGACAGGCAGCCTTACCGTAAAGGTGGTCCCTTTGTCGGTCTCGCTTTCAACGCTGATATCGCCGCCTAACTTCCGAAGAAAATTGGCAGTCAGCGACAATCCAAGCCCGGTGCCTCCCCTGTCCGTCCTTGTCGAGAAAAACGGCTCAAATATACGTTCCAGGTCTTCTTTGGGCATCCCGCAACCATCGTCGGTAACTGTCACCACAATGTTATTTTTATCCTGCAGCCGGATGCGAATGTCTAAATGGCCACCATGTTCCATGGCCAGACAGGCATTATTGAACAGGTTGAGAAAAATCTCCTGGAGTTTTCCCCGGTCGCTTTCAATGATGGGAATATCTTCGGTAGCCTCCAGGGAAATCAAAATGGACCTGTACTGCGCCTCTTTTTCAAAAAAAGTCAGCACTTCCTCGATCAGTTGTTTCAATTCAATGGGCTGAATATTTATCTCCGGACGTCTCGAAAAACTCAACAACCGCTTGGTGATGACTCCGGCTCTTTGCACTGAAGACAGGATAGAATCCACCAGTTGCTGAAGTTTTTCATCACCCTCGTACTTTTTGCTGAAAGTAATCAGATCCTTGATGAGGCCGGCCTTTTCATTGATGATGGCCAACGGGTTGTTTATCTCGTGCGCCACCCCCGCAGCCAAGCGACCGATGGATGCCATCTTGTTGCTGTATTCCACCTGGTGCAGCGTTGCAACCCGTGCCTGGTCTGCCTGGAAAATCTTGTTTACCAGATAGGTGGCCATCCAGATGACCACGCCGACAATCAGGATAATACTGGCGGTCAGAAACAACAGAAGTTCCATACGGGTTTTATACCAGGATTTGAGCAGCTCCCTTCTATTTTGGACCACCATGAGGATAAACGGCGTTTCGGGGATATAGCGGTAACCGACGATTATCTGTCCATTGCGGGGATCAGTCTTTTTCAACACCTGTGTTTCAGCTGCGTATGGCGGTACGGGCAGGGAGGCTTTTTCGAGAATCCTGCCATAATAGAGGGACGGCGTTTGAAGTGTGCCTTCCCGGTTAATCATGAAAATATCTCCTTGGCCGCCAAGTTCGAGTCCTGAAAATAGGCCCTCGAACACACTCGTATCAAGCGTCGCCCTGAGTATAAAAAAGAAGCCGTTTGGCAGAGTACGCTTGATCGCGATGACGATGTGGGGGACTTTTCTAAACCCCAAAAAGACATCGCTGATATAAACTCCGCGTTTGCAGACTTCCTGATACCAGTATTGCTCACTGTAATTTTTTCCCAAAAGCCTGTAAGGTCCGACATAGTTGCGTTGATTTCCCAAGGGGTCAAAAAGATCGATGTCGGTAATGCCGCCAAAGCTGATTTTTAGATTTTTCAGTAA
>JAOZPY010000140.1 GCA_029932495.1 Desulfobacterales bacterium | reverse complement strand
AAAGTTCGCAGTCGAGCAGGTTGGCCTCACGGCCCAGGTTAAAAGGCGAATGGGCGTCGGAATTGGAAACCAGGGTGAATCCATCCAGGGCGGAAACCCGCCAATTCATGGGAGGATCCGATGAAAGCCCGGTCTCGACGGCAAAAATGTGGGGCGTTAGATCTTCAAAACATTCCTCAATGGAATCAAATCCGGATTTAGATCCCAGAACCGAAAACCAGGGTGTCCATATATGGGCAGGGATTAAATAAGCGTCGGCCGACGTTTCCAGCACAATCTCCAGCAAATTGCGGGCATCTAACCCCAGAATCGGCCGGCCGTCGGATTGAATGTTGCCGATGCGGTCCAGCCGGGCGTTGAATTTTTCGACTACCTCCAGGTCCGGCATTAAAACCAGGTTATGGTTTTTACGCGTCTTTTCGTTTTTTTTATATATATTGCTGATTTCCGTCGATAAAACAAAACGTACCGTGCCCCGGCAGGCATCCGGAACCTGTTGATCACAGGCCTTTGCAATGTCGGTTTTCAGTTTGAAAAGCCCGGGTTCGGCAGGTTCCAGTTTTTCGCGAATTTCGGCAAACCAGGCCGGGTAGGTGAAATCACCGGTTCCAACCACCGTCACACCCTTTATCCGGGCGGCAATATATAAATTTTCAAGGTCCAGATTTTTAGCAGTGGCTCTGGAAAACTTCGAATGAACGTGCAGATCGGCAATAAATTTCATGAAATATCCAGCATCTTTTAACAAAAATACAAAACAAGAAAATTCCCTTGTAAAGGCAGCTGAAACACGCTATATATTTATTTTAACAGCTTTTCAACACTATATATTGTATAATTAAGGTGCAGGGTTCAAGGTTTTAGGTTCAGGGTACTTAAAATTCCCAGTGGTTGCAATCCTTGAAGAGCGAACCTGAGTAATTGACCCCTGATATTTTAAATATGAGTCTATTATCCAGTTCTGTATCCATTACACGCTACCGGGTCCACGGTAGAATTGACTCACCGGTTATGGAAACAGTGGCTGATGCTTTAAATAACAATGTAATCAAAGAGATAGATGATCAATCGTCAGATCGAACCATCGGTTGGACATCATTTGCAAAACCTTTTCAACCGAATTTTAGCGGTTCATCCTTTGTTTACGGTTCTTTTTTTGTTTTTTCCCTGCGCATTGATAAAAAAAACATCCCGCCCAAGGTGGTTCAAAAGCAATATACCATGGAAGCTGATCGCCGGATGATCAAAAGCGGGCGTAATTTTTTATCCAAAAGCGAAAAAAAACAAATCAAGGATCATGTGATCAATGTCTTGAGTCTGCGCATCCCGGCAACACCGAATGTCTATGATATTATTTGGAACATGGAGGCTGGCTGGCTGTGGTTTTTTTCCAATTTAAAAACCGCCAACGAAGAATTGGAAACTCTGTTTACACAATCTTTTAAATTGTCGTTGATCCGTATTTTTCCTTATACCGAGGCAGACCTTTTCTGTGAACTTTCGGATTCACAACGCGATGCGTTGCGGCAGTTGACCCCAACCCGCTTTATTGAATAAAAGAGTTGTTTCCGATATAATTTTAGGCACTTTATTATGATGGATGTTGCCGTTGCTTACAACCGATTTAAATTTATCGGCGAAGAATTTCTGACCTGGTTATGGTTTGTGATTGCCACCGACCCAAAATTGGCCGTAAAATACGATCCTGATTTTGTGGCCCTGGAAGTCGGAAATCGCATGGTTCTTGAAAATACACGTAAAGAAAGCGCCGAACGTGTAACCATCAAAGGTGACGGTGCCAGCCTGGAAGAAGGTATGATGGCGTTGCAGAAAGGCGCCCTGGTCAGTGAATTGAATTTGGTTTATCGCTCTGCTGAGCTAAAATGGCAGTTTAGCGTCAAAGGCGAAAGTTTGAATATCAGCGCCTTGAGCATACCGCACAGCGGCCTGCCTGAATCCGATGAGGACCTGGACGGTGTGGTACTGGAAAGAGCCGATCTATACGAACGGGCCATCAAACTCTTAGAAGGCCTTTTTGGTCATTTTATTAAACTGCGAATATCCAGTACCTGGCAGAATAAAACCCGAAGCGCAATTCGAAATTGGATCCAATCTTAAAAAATTACGCGGCATTGATTTTGAACAAAGGATACTCATATTATGTTGATATCTACATGTGTTTTAAACAATCTTTTCTTTGCTGGCGACAACCCGGTGATTGTCAGTCGCTTTGTGTGAATGCTGTGAACAGCGAAAACTGCAAAAATATTTTATAATTCAATATAGTTAAAAAGTTATTGGTTTTATAAACACCCCTTATTTATTATTCTTTATAATTAAATATATAAATAAAGGAAAAAAAAATGAGGATCCAGATTCAAAAAAATGACATTTTGCCGGTACTTGCCAGAATCCAGGGTTTGACTGGACGCAAGACCAATCTTGCCATTACCACCAGTATTCTGATTAAAACCGAAGAAAACGGTATTACGGTTTCAGCCACTGATCTTGAAACCGGTTTTGAAGGCTTTTATCCCGCGACAGTCAAAACCCCGGGAACAGTGGCTATAAATGCGCGAAAATTATATGAAATTGTCAGGGATTTTCCTGGTGATGATATTTTTCTCAATAAAACGGATAATCACTATATTGAAATCGGCAATCGGAAAGTGGAATTTAATATCATGGGATTGAACCCGGATGACTTTCCGGAAATCCCGCGAATCGAGGATGTTCAGTTTTTTGAAATCGATGCGATTGTGCTGGCACAGATGATTGAAAAAAGTGTCATCATCAGTGGTGCTTCCGATGACAACCGGGCCCATATCACCGGCGTTTACACAGAGCGTTTTGAACAGGAAAAACAGAAAATTTTCAGGCTGGTGTCAACCGATGGCAGCCGGCTTTCAAAAGTGGATCATTTATTTGACAGGCAGGTTTCCCTGCCGTTGGGTGACGGCGTGCTGATTCCCAAAAAAGGGCTGGTGGAAGTCGCCAAATTTCTTGATAACGAGGGCAGTGTCAATATTGGAATTAAAGGCAGCAATTTTATCGTTAAAAAGGAAAAGGAAACCCTGATCATTCGTCTTCTGGAAGGTGATTTTCCGGAATACCGGGATGTTATCGCTACCGGTGAAGGGCATGACATTGCACTGGACAGACAGTTGTTTTTAATGATGTTAAAACGCATGTCGATTCTTTCGTCCGATGAATATAAGGGGGTTATTTTTCGTTTCAGCCCGGACAAACTGACGATTCATTCCACCAACCCGGATATTGGAGAATCCAAAGAAGACATGGAAATCGCCTATTCAGGCGCTCCCATTGAGGTGATGTATAACCCCAGGTTTTTTATTGATACCCTGGGGGTGATTCATGAAGACAAGGTGCTTATCAATATAATCAATGAAGAAAGGCCCTGTAAAATAACAGGGGAAAACGACTCAACCTACCTGAGCGTTATCATGCCAATGAGAATATGAAAGAAGAAAATTTTAACGAAACATATAATGAAGATGATATCAAAGTACTGGAAGGTCTGGAGGCTGTGCGCCGCAGACCCTCCATGTACATTGGAAATGTCGATATCGCCGGTCTTCATCATCTGGTCTACGAAGTGGTGGACAACAGTATTGATGAGGCCATGGCGGGTTACTGCGACCAGATTAACGTAACCATTCACACCGATAACAGCGTCAGCGTGGTGGACAACGGCCGGGGAATCCCGGTTGGGATCCACAAAAAGGAAAAAGTGCCGGCACTGGAAGTGGTTATGACCAAGCTGCATGCCGGCGGGAAGTTTGACGACCATTCATACAAGGTGTCCGGCGGACTGCACGGCGTCGGCGTTTCGGTGGTCAACGCCCTTTCCTCTTTTCTGGAAGTGGAAGTCTATTCGGATGGAAGGATATATTATCAGACCTATGAAAGAGGCTTGAAAACCAGTGAACTGGCTGTTACCGGAAAAACCCGCAAACGCGGCACCAAAATTCATTTTATTCCGGATGATCAGATTTTCACAGCCACCGAGTTCAGTTACGACATTCTGGTCCGTCGGCTGCGGGAACTGGCCTATTTGAACAAGGGCGTTAAAATCACCATCGAAGACGAACGCTCGGATGCCAAAGATGAATTTCTTTTTAAAGGCGGAATCAAGCAGTTCGTGGAATACATCAACCGCCGCAACAATCCCCTGCATAAACCCATTTTAATGGAAGGTAGTAAAAACGATGTCCAGATTGAGGTGGCCATTCAGTATAATGACACCTACACCGAAAAGCTTTTCTCATTTGCCAACAACATTAACACGGTGGAAGGCGGATTTCACCTGATCGGGTTTAAAGCCGGTATTACGCGTACCATCAACCAGTATGCCAGCAACGGCAACCTGCCGAAAAATCTGCAGGCCAAAATCACCGGCGATGATGTCCGGGAGGGGCTGACCGCCGTTATCAGTGTGCGCATCAAGCAGCCCCAGTTTGAGGGCCAGACCAAGACGAAACTTGGAAACAGTGAAGTCAAGGGCTTGGTGGAATCGCTGGTAAACGAGAAACTAAGTTCTTTTTTTGAAGAAAATCCAGCAGTTGCCAGAAAAATTATTGCCAAGGGCGTGGATGCGGCCCGGGTACGGGATGCGGCCAAACGGGCCCGGGATATTGCACGCAACAAGGGTGCCCTGATCGATGCCACGCTTCCGGGAAAACTGGCGGACTGCCAGGTTTCCGATCCCGCCCTGCGGGAGCTTTTCATTGTGGAGGGTGATTCAGCCGGAGGTTCCGCCAAGCAAGGCCGGGACCGCAAATTTCAGGCCATTTTGCCCCTGAAGGGAAAAATATTAAATGTCGAAAAAGCGCGGTTTGATAAAATTTTGCGCAGTGAGGAAATAAAAAATATCATTACCGCCATGGGAACCGGTGTTGGTAAAGAAGAATATGACATCGAAAAAATTAAATACCATAAGGTCATTATCATGACCGATGCGGATGTTGACGGATCCCATATCCGAACACTGCTGTTGACGTTTTTTTTCCGGCAGATGCCCGAAATCATAGAAAGGGGATATTTATACATTGCCCAGCCGCCGCTGTTTAAGGTTGGCAAAGGCAAAGGGGAACTCTATCTCAAGGATGAAAGACAGCTTGATGACTGGATTATTAAAAAAGTCTGTGATAATAGATACATAAAGACGAGTGGAGATGAAAAATCACTGGCCGGCCACCAGTTGTACCTTTTTGTCTGCGATTTGTCCGAATATGTAAGCCGGATGTCCCGGCTGGAAAAACGCGGCATTCCAATGGAGCTGGCTGAGCTTCTCATCAAAGAAGGTGTCGGGGATAAGAAATTTTTGCAGGATCAGCAGCGGATGTCGCGGTTGAGAGAGGTGATGATTCAAAATGGCTACCAGGTTGATGAATTGAACTGGAGTGAGGAGCGCGGTGTCTACGAAATATTCGTCAATGGTTTTGATGAACCCGCGAGTACCGAGATTGGCCTGGATTTGCTTGCCAAATCTTTTAAACCGGTAAAAATCGGCCGGGGGATGATTTATTCCACTGATTATCAGAAATGCTGGGTGACTGCCCGGAACATTTCGCGCTATGATTTTCCGCCATTTCATGTGTTCACCAAGGAAGGCCAAGAACCTTCCTTTAGTGCCGGCGATAAAACAATGCTGCTGGAAATGCTGCTGCAGGAAGGCAAAAAAGGGCTTAGCATCCAGCGTTACAAAGGTCTGGGTGAAATGAATCCCGAACAGCTGTGGAACACCACCATGAATCCGGAAAAGCGCCACATGCTGCAAGTAAAAATTGAAGACCTGGTGGACACCGATGAAATATTTACCATACTAATGGGTGAAGAAGTGGAGCCACGCAGGGATTTTATCCAGAGCAACGCCCTGGAAGTCAACGTACTGGATATATAAAATAATTGCGCAACGTGGATTTCGTACTTAAACAACATAATCAAAGTGAATGCCCCACGAATAGTGGATGGCACCAAGAGGTTTCCAATTCATAAATAGTGAGTGCCATGAAAATTCATCAGATCAACGCCAGGGATTTACCGGATCTATGGTTTCAGGCGGTGCATGACATTCTGGAGCATGGCAACCGTTTTGTGATCGATCGCGGCTCCTATGCCGGGCAGACCCGTCTGGAATACGATTATTTCATGGGCCACGTGCGCTTTCCGGGCACCATCCCGTTGATTCCCGATATTCCGCCGGCCTGCGGGATTCCCAATCCCGTGGAGCACGATTATATTTATGGCGGCCCGGATTACGACCGCGCATATATTGAATACCTGATGTCAGCGCGCAAGGAACCCGGTGAATCCTACACGTACGGTGAGCGTTTAACCCGGGTTCCGCTGACCGGTGATAAACTGGCCTGGTGGGAAGCGGGCAACGCTGAAATTATCGACAAGCGAGAAGTGGACGGAAAGGCTGTCTTTGAGGAAGATGGACAGCTGTATCTGAACCAGATTGAATGGGTGATTGATACCTATCGAAAGTTCGGCCAGCGAAACAACCAGATGGTACTGCAGGTGGCCCACCCCTCAGACCTGACATTGCTGGATCCCCCCTGTCTGCGTTCCATAGACACCCGGATTCAGGACGACAGCCTGCGTTTTTTCGTCTATTTTCGTTCCTGGGACCTGTGGAACGGCTTTCCGGCCAACCTGGCGGCCATCCAGAACCTCAAGGAATACATGGCCGCCGAGATCGGTGTCGTCGACGGCGAGATGATCGTCGAAAGCAAGGGGCTGCATCTTTACGGGTATGCGGAGGATCTGGCCAAACTCAGGTGTTTAAAAGTTTAGAAGCGGCTGAAAAAACCCATCTCAGGCCCAATGGCTGCGTT
>JAOZPY010000139.1:3611-6866 GCA_029932495.1 Desulfobacterales bacterium | reverse complement strand
GTCCATGACGGTTTCCGCATCGGGATGCGTATTTAATAAGGAGGTTTACCATGCCAGTTGATGATGAAAAAGAAATCAGCAAATTGTGGAGGGCTTTGCACGGCGCCCAGAATGAAATCGGGAAAACCTATTACCGGTGGCGGCAGGTTGCACTGGAATTCGCGGGAGACGATGTCAAACCTCTGGATGTGGCCCTGCGCGCCGCCGAAGTCTTTGGCAAAGATATCGGTAAAAGCCTTTTGCCCCGGATGAACTGGTTGAAGGGTGAAGAAGGTTTTATGATGATCCTGGGCAAGTCCCTGGCCGGTCTTTGGATTACAGACGGGGGCGTGGCAAGCGTGGAAAAAGGAGAACAGCCGGGTGAAATCCTGATTAAATGCACCCGGGATCCCTGGCCGACCTGGGCCAAGGAATTCGGCGTTTCCATGGAAGAAGTCGCCCTGTGCCGGGAGCGGATGTATCAGAGCATTCTGGAGGATGTCAGTGTATTCATGAACATTGCGCTGAAAATCGAGATGCAAAAAGCCATTGCCCGGGGACAGGGGGAGACGGTCTTTCGCCTGTATAAAGCCGAGTAGAGGCACTTGCGCCGCCAGTTGGGGGCTGATTGGCCGGGTTCATGGTTGATTAAGTTGAATGCTTGATCCTTGGCAGGGATAATTCAACAAAGCTGAATAAACTTGATCAACTCAATAATCTCAATGAACAAAACGATTAGTTAGGAGTACAAATATGGCTGCTCAAATTGATTTAGATAAATGCAACATGTGCGGCGGCTTCAGCGAACCGCTGTGCGTCGAGATTTGTCCCGATCGCGCCATCCGGGTGCAGGACGGCAGGCCGGTCGTCACCGAGTTTCTGTGCGAAGATTGCAATGAATGCGGTTGTGTCTGCCCGGATCACGCCATCACCGTACCGCTTGAAAAGGTGACATTTTAAAATTTGGAGAAAAATCTTAAAAATTACTAAGGTGGGGAAAATGAAGGTTAACAAAGTCGATCATATCTGCATTGCGGTTAAAGATCTGGAGCAGGCCCGCAAAATCTGGGAACCGGTCCTGGGAAAATCCGGGCCGGATGATGAATACATCGATGAGCCTGAAAAAATCAAGGTTGCCCGCTACTGGGTGGGTGAGATCGGATTCGAGCTGATGGAATCGACCACCCCCGACGGCGATGTCGCCAAGTTTATCGAAAAAAGGGGTGAGGGGGTTATGCTGATCAGCCTCAATGTGGACAATACCCGTGAGGCCATGGATGAACTCAAAGGCAAGGACTATCCGTTTATCGGCGGTGCCCGGCCTTTCCGGGATTGTGAATTCGCTTTTATGCATCCCAAGAAAATGAACGGCGTGCTGCTGGAAATCATTGACTACAAGTGGAAAGAATTTGAAAATCGCTAACCGCCAAGGTTGATGATCCCGTAAAAAGTTCAATTTTTCGCTCCGCAAGCCTTTTCGGGAGCTGTTGCGGGGTTTCGCTAAATTGCAAGAACTCGGGCTAACGCCCTCAAACAGTTTGCGGTTTTTAACGCGCAACCCCTCACAGCTCTTTTCCCGAAAAGGGTTGATGTCGCTCAAAATTGACTTTTTACTGTTGCGTCAAGATTGATGAAGTCGCAATAATCGGATCGTGCCACCCGCAACTGTTTAACATGAGGTCTTCATCATGACGGTTTCAAAGAAAATCGAAAATATCATCTCCGGAGCCTCCTTTATTCGCAAGATGTTCGAAGAAGGGGCGCGACTCAAGGCCGAGTACGGACCTGACAATGTCTATGACTTCAGCCTGGGAAATCCCAATGTTCCGCCGCCGGAAAAATTCAATGAAATCTTGAGAGAAACAGTGAGCGCCTGTGGGTTGAATGATCACAGTTACATGCCCAACACGGGCTATCCCATGGTTTGCGGGTCGGTGGCGCAATATCTGTCTGAAGAGCAACACGCCCCGGTAACCAAAGAAGACGTTTTAATGACCTGCGGCGCTTCGGGAGCATTGAATGTGGCCCTCAAAGCGATTCTGGATCCCGGAGATGAAGTTTTGACGCCGATTCCCTGTTTTGTGGAGTACAAGTTCTATGCCGACAACCACGGTGGCGTTTTGAAAACCGTGCCCACGACGCCGGACTTTCGCCTCGACCCGGATGCCATCTCAGCCGCCATTACGGAAAAGACCAAGGCTTTTTTGATCAATTCACCAAACAATCCAACGGGGCAGGTCTATTCCGCGCAAAGTCTGCAAATGCTCGGGGAAATCCTGGAGCGAAAAGGACGGGAGCATCACCGGACGATATATCTCATTTCCGATGAGCCGTACCGCAAAATAGTTTACGATGGGGTTCAGGTCCCCAGCATTTTTGGGGTTTACAAGGAAAGTATTATCGGGACTTCGTATTCCAAGGACATCTCTATTCCCGGGGAGCGTATCGGCTTTATCGCCGTAAATCCGGCGGCTACTTACCGGCGCGACCTTCTGGGTGCCATGGCCGTGGCCAATCGGATCCTGGGATATGTCAACGCGCCGGCCCTGATGCAGCGCGTGGTGGCCCGCATGCAGGGGCTGAGCGTGGATATTGCCGAATATGCCCGCAAAAGGCAGCTGCTGTGTGATGCACTGGAGGATTTCGGCTATGACTTTGTAAAACCGCCGGGAACCTTTTACCTGTTTCCCCGCACGCCGATTGCCGACGATGTGAAATTTGTGGATGTCCTTAAACAGGAACGTATCCTGGTGGTTCCCGGCAGCGGTTTTAATGGTCCCGGCCATTTCCGGATCGCGTTTTGCGTCGGCGATGAGACGATTAAAAATGCATTGCCGGGCTTTGAGCGGGCGATTAAAAAATTTCGTACCTAGCGAAAAGAGCATGGCGCCGGGCATCAAACGCAAATCGTAAAAGATTGCATTGGATGCGGCATTTTCTGACGCTTTTCGGGTGAGGAGCACCATCATGCCCAAGACATTAATAAATTTTGAAGTCTATCTGGTCTATGTTGACCCGGAACGCTGTGATTCCTGTGAGGAATGCATCAAGATGTGTCCGGTGGATGTTTTTGAAATGCCGCACAAGGCCGTGCCGGTACGGCCGCAAAACTGCCTGGGGTGCCGGACCTGCACGGCGGTTTGCAAATCGGAGGCGATCATCATCACCGAAATATAAAAGAGAAGTGGGAAGTTGGAATGCGGAATGCGGAAACGGCCTATGCGCGCCAGCTGACTGCTAAAAGCTCAATGTCTATAAATTTAGGCTTTTTTTTGC
>JAOZPY010000139.1:0-3601 GCA_029932495.1 Desulfobacterales bacterium | reverse complement strand
ACAAGCCGTTTCGGAAGAAAACGGAAAAATCAGACTTTTTACGAAACCGCTAAAATTAGACACTTTCAAATTTCAGGTTTTTTGAGGTGAATCCATGAGTGATTCGATTCTGGTCATCGGCGGCGGAATTGCCGGCATCAATTGCGCCATGAACGCCGCCAAGTATGGAGCCAAAGTTTACCTGATCGACGACACTCCCAGCATCGGCGGTATGATGGCCAGGCTGGACAAGACTTTTCCCACCAACGACTGTTCCATTTGCATTGAAGCGCCCCAGATGTACGAAGTCGACAATCACGAGAATATTGAGATTTTGACCAACACCGAGGTTCGCAAAGTTAAAAAAGCCAATGGCGCCTTTAAAGTCAAACTGGTGAAAAAAGCACTGTACGTGGATGAAGAAAAATGCACGGGATGCGGTGCCTGTGTGGAAGCCTGCCCGGTGAGCATTCCCGATGAGATGGACGGTAAAATCGGCGGGATGCGCAAGCTGGTGTCCATGGCGTTTCCCCAGGCGGTGCCCAACGTGGTGAGTGTGGATCCGCGCTGCCGGTTCGGCGAGATGCGCGAGGCCGGGGCCTGTATCGGCGGCTGTGCGGTGGACTGCAGCCAGTGCCGTGAATGCCCCATCGCCCTGTGCGTGAAGGCCTGTGAGAAGGAAGGCAAAAAGGCCATCACCCTGTGGCAGTCAAATCGTAACCTGAATCTTGAGGTAAAAAGTATCGTGGTGGCCACCGGCATCAAGGACGCTCCGCCGGCCGGGGACTTGCTGGGTTATAACGTCTATGAGAATGTGATCACCAACACTCAGTTTGAACGCCTGATGAATGCCGGCGGTCCTACCGCCGGCCACATTATCCGGCCTTCGGATCAGAAGCATGCCAAAAAAATTGCCTGGGTTCAATGTGCCGGCCGCGGTCTGGGGGATGGCAAGGGTACGCCATACTGCTCTAAAATATGTTGCATGATTTCCGCCAAGCAGACCATCATCACCAAGGAGCACGATGAATCGACGGAAACGACCGTCTTTTATAATGATCTGAAAGCCTATGGTAAAGGGTTCTGGGATTTTTACCGCAAGGCCCTTGAAAACGGCGTACGCTATGTCCGGGCCCGGCCCTATGAGGTCGTCGAGGACCCCCGGACCCGGAACCTGACCTTGCGCTATGAGGACCTTGAAAGCGGCGAAGTGCATCGGCAGGAAGTTGAGCTACTGGTGCTGGCCACCGGCGTCATCCCCAATGAGCGCAACAAGCGGCTGGCCAAAGTACTCAAAATCGAGTTGGATGAATTGGGTTATTTCAAAGAACGTGACCCGCTGCTGGCACCCCTGGAAACCCGGGTGGACGGTATCTATCTTTGCGGTGGAGCCACCGGACCCATCGATATCGCCGAATCCGTCGCCCAGGCCACGGCTGCCAGTATGAAAGCGGTATCTGAATTCGGAACTCGGAAGGCGCAAATCGGAAAAAGCGTTTAGCAAAAAACTGCAAAAAAAAATTCGCGTTCCGAATAGCAATCAGAAGGTGATTCCATGAGTGAAGAAATTCGTATTGGTGTGTTTGTCTGCGATTGCGGCACCAATATCGCGGGGGTGGTCGATGTCCCTGCAGTAGTAGAATATGCTCGGCAACTGGAAAATGTCGTTCTGGCTGATGAAGGCCGTTGGTCCTGCTCGGTGGATTACCTGAGCAAATTACAGGATCACATTCGGGAAAATAACATCAACCGGGTGGTCATCGCTTCCTGCACACCGCGTACCCACGAGCCGCTGTTTAAGAAAACCATCAAGGAAGCCGGCGTCAACCCGTACCTGCTGGAGTTCGTCAGCATTCGCGAACAGGTTTCCTGGGTTCATATGAAAGAGCCGGAGGTGGCCACTGAAAAGGCCAAGGATCTGGTGAGAATGGGAGTGGCCAAAGCGGCTTTGCTGGAAGAAGGCCAGGAAATCCGGCTGCCGGTTAAAACCGACTGTCTGATCATCGGCGGGGGGGCGGCCGGCATGAACGCCGCGTTGAATGTTGCCGACCAGGGATTTAATGCCTACATCGTTGAAAAACAGGCGCAACTGGGCGGCTTGCTCAACCGGATCTGCTTTCTTTCCCATGACAATCGCAAAACACCGGCGGCCAGAGTGGTCCGGACTCTCATTGAGCGGGTAGATGCCCATCCCAATATTAAAGTCTATACCGATACGCAGCTGGAGAGCGTGGATGGCTACATCGGAAATTACAAGGTGGTTCTGAAAGCCAACGGTGACGGCGCCACCGCAAAGATGGATATTTCCACCATCATCGTGGCCACCGGCATGCGGGAAATTGAGCCGCTGGGCCAGTTTGAATACGGCAACGACCCGCGGGTGGTCACCCAGCTGCAGCTGGAAGACCTGCTCAGAAGCAAGCAGCTCGGCGATGTCAAGAACGTGGTGATGATCAGCTGCGTAAATTCGAAAAATGAGACCCGCGGCTGCTGCAATGTCGGTTGCCATGTTTCTGTGAAAAATGCCATTGCAGTGAAAAATCTGCGCAAAGAGGCTGCCGTGCATATCCTGTACCGGGACATGAGCCTGATCCGGGAAGAGGGCGTCGCCCAGCAGACTGCCAAACGGCTGGGAGTAAAGTTTCTACGGTTTCCCGATGACCGCTATCCCGAGGTTAAAGCGCAAAACGGACAGTTGGCGGTTCGCATCTATGATTTTTTATTGGGAAGGGAATTGGAAATCCCGGCAGACCTGCTGGTGCTGACCACTGCTTTGCAGGGAGATGATACCGTGGAGCAGATCCGGGGGCATTTGAAAGTATCCGCCAATCCGGACGGCTTTTTCCAGGAGGCCCACGTCAAGCTGGGGCCGCTGGAATTTGCCACCGACGGGATTTCTCTGGGCGGCTGCGCCAAGGCGCCGATGTTTTTCAAGGAAAGCTGTGAGGCCGGGATCGGTGCGGCCATGAAAGCCTCGATTCCCATGAAAAAGGGCTATATCGAGGCCGAGGGAATTGTGGCCAGCATTGATTTGACTGATTGCAACCAGTGCGGCCTGTGCTCCAAGCGCTGCCCGTACAGTGCCATAAAAGTGGACGAGGAGAAAAACCCGCAGGTCATCAAAGCCCTTTGCAAGGGCTGCGGCCTGTGCGCGGCGGATTGCCCCAAAGAATGCATCAGCATCGTACATTATTCGGACGAACAGGTTTTCGCCCAGGTGGAAGCCGCCCTTGAAAAAGATCCAGGCGACAAGATTATCGCCTTTGTCTGTCACTGGTGCGCCCTGGGGGGGGTGGACATGGCCGGCGTCAGCCGTCTGCAGTATCCTCCCAATGCCCGGCTGATTCGGGTGATGTGCTCGGCGCGGGTGTCGATGAAGATGATGCAGCGGCCCTTTGAACTGGGGGCTGCCGGTGTGCTGGTGGCCGGCTGCGAGTTTCCCACCTGTCACTATATTTCAGGCAATTATGCCGCGGAAACACGGCTCAAACGTGCCAAGAAAAAACTGGCCAAAGCCGGCTACGATCCGGAAAAGCTTTGGAACATCTGGTGTTCGGCGGCCGATGGGCCCAAATTTGCCAATACCATGCGCACCATGGTCAAGGAGCTTGATTTGAAATAA
>JAOZPY010000007.1:17614-22725 GCA_029932495.1 Desulfobacterales bacterium | reverse complement strand
CTGGCCCTGGCCAGCGATATCCGCATTGCCGGTGCCAACGCCAGCATGGGACTTACCGAAACCCGGCTGGCGATCATCCCCGGAGCGGGGGGAACCCAGCGACTGCCGCGCCTGGTCGGCCGGGGCAAGGCCAAGGAGCTTATTTTTACCGGTCAGCGTATTGATGCCCGGGAGGCCTTGCGCATTGGGCTGGTCAACAAGGTCTGCGAACAGCAGGAGCTGCTGGCCGAATGCCGGAAAATGGCCGCTATGATCTGTGAAACCGGTCCGATTGCCATTGAACAGGCCAAATATGCCATCAACTACGGCCTGGAGACCGATATTCACACCGGGCTGGCCATTGAATCCAATGCTTACTGGGTGTGCATTCCCACCGAAGACCGCCTGGAAGGGCTGGCAGCCTTTAAGGAAAAGCGAAAACCGGTGTATAAGGGAAAGTAGCGATAAGGTGAATCAACCGGGCGAGCCTGGTTTTTCGTTGATGATTTTAATTTTGCATCGTGTCAGTGGTCAGTCGTCCGTTGTCCGTAGCCATTATTTAAGGAGCCAATTCGATTTTTCTGCAACAGACAACGGACAACTATCAGGTTAAAGCGAAACAGAAATAGCGACTTTTATGCAGGGTCTAAATTAGAGTCTGAAAGGAGGTTACACACAAGCCATGACCGAATATGATTACTGGAAAATATTTTCCCGGATGCCGAAAAAAGTTACCATCGGGGACATCACCGTGCGTGATGGATTTCAACATGAGGAAAAATTTATCTCGACGGCCGCCAAAAAATTTTACCTGGAAGAGTTGATTTTCGCTGGTTGCCGCGACATCGAGGTGACCAACCTGGGCAATCCGTTTCTCATGCCGCAGTTTAAAGATGCCGAAGAACTGCTGGCCCATGTGCGCAGCGATCGTTTCAAACAGCGCTGTCAGCGAAAAGGCGTGAATTATGATGATATCACCTTCACCGTCATCACCATCCGGGAGGGGGCCGTGGACCGGGCCATTGAACTGCGCAAAAAAGGCATCGGCCCGGACCGCCTGTTGATGATGGTGTCCACCGAGGAGGAACACCATTTCGCTAATTCCGGCACCACCTTGCCGGATTACTGGCAAGAAGCCGAGCGTTGCATCAAAAAGTGCAATGATGCCGGCATGAAAATGTGCGGCACGGTCAGCACCATCTGGGGCAGCCCCATCGGCGGGGCCACCGACCTGAAGGACGCGGTGAAATTCAGCAAGCGCTGGCTGGAAATCGGCGCCCACGATATCGAGCATGCGGATCATGACGGCAGCGCCTCGGCGGCCGAGGTTTACCGTTACTATTCAATGATTCTCGACGAAATCCCAAATCCCGATCTTCACATCGCCCATTTTCATGAAACCAAGCGTGTTGCCTCGGCCTCGGTCCTGGCAGCCCTGCAGGCCGGCATTACCCATTTCGAGGCGACCCTGGGTGGGCTGGGCGGGCAGCCGGCCAATTTCCTGGACGACTGCCCCGTGAAAGGCACCGGTGATTATTATTATGAAGACCCGCGTTACGTGGGGTTGGTGACCCTGGAGGATACGCTGGTGCAGATCGACGAGATGGGAATCGAACACGGTTGGGATGTGGATCGTGTTTTGTGGCTGGGACGTCAGATGGAAAAAACCATCGGCCGCCGGCTGCGCTCTGAGGCCATTATCAATGGTCGCACGTTAAAGGAAGGGCACCCGCAATTTGCGCGTCCGGGGCTTAAAAAGCGCAAGGAAAAACTGGGCGAGAATCCGGGCCAGTGCTGGCCGGCGGATTGGAATCCCGAGCCCGAGCTGCCGGAAGCCTATCGTCCCTGAAAAAATCGGTCATGCCGTTCGACATCCAGCCGGTCGCCGCCACACGGTTTTGTGACGGCGACCGGGGCGGGTCGACAGCTGCCTGCCCAGTGCGCCGGCCGGGTGCGCTCTTCCGGCCTGGTGGAAGGGGCATGGCAGGAAGAAAAATTTGACATCTGCCTTATATTGCTGGCATAATATAAATAATGCCCATCCACAAACAGCATCTTTCGGTCCGGAGCGTCGTTTTCGCTTTTTTGAAATCCTCGACATAGCCCACTATGCCTGTGGTTTCAAAATCGCTCAAGCCTTGCTCTGAACCAAAATCTACTATTTGTGGATGGACACTAGATATTTGGTGGATCGGTTCATATTCACAGTGGCAGGTTGAAAGGAAGGTTTTGAATGAAATTGCTGCGTGTCTGTATGATTGTATGCTTGGTGGGTCTGGTCGTCGGCTGCGCTGCCCCTCGAACCGGCCAGCACAAGGTTACCTTTGATTATGACGTGGATTTTGATTTTCAGGGGGTTCAAACCTATGACTGGGTGACCATGCCCGGCACTTTGAAGATTGAGCGTTTCAACCGCATCCGGATCGAAGAGGCTGTAGATAAACATTTGGCAGCCCGTGGCTTGAGGCGAACTGCTGAGCATCCGGATGTCTATTTTGTCATGTATGGGGGAAGGTACAAAGAGGCGGATCTGACCGTTCTGAATGTAGATTATGAAGTTTATGAAGTCGGCCGGTTGAAGCTGGCGGTCTATGATACCAAAACCAATGAAGAAGTCTGGTGGAGTGAAACCCGGGCCGACCTTTTCCACCAAATGACCCCCGAAGAAAAACAGGATGTCATCATGATCGCCGTGCAGAGGCTTCTTGACTTCTATCCTCCGCAGCCCTGATCTGCGTGTCTTTAAATCTGTCCATGCAGGATAGATCCACCCCGTTGAAAGCCCTCGTCGATTCGCGTGGTTGCCGGCCTGAGCACACCTGGCGACACCCAATGAAAATCCAGGGATTCGCGGCTGACAGGAAGATGAATATGGAGAACCAGGAAAAGATCAAACGCATCATGACCCAAGTCAGGGCGTTTCCGGGGATGCCGGCCACGGCGGCAAAATTACTGCGACTGCTTGAAGATTCGGATTCATCGGCATCCCAGATCGAGGAGGTCCTGCGCTATGATCCGGGACTTACCGCCAATATCCTGAAACTGACCAATTCGGCTTACTTCGGTATACCTTCCCGGGTCAGCTCCATTCGGCAAGCCGTCGTGCTCCTGGGCTGGAAGCGTTTGCTGCAACTGGTGATGACCATGTGCATGAGTACGGTGATGAAAAAACCGGTACCCGGCTACGATTTGCCCGGCGGTGAGTTGTGGCGGCATTCCATTGCGGTGTCCGTGGCCGCTGAAACCGTGGTCAAGGCGTTGAAAATACCTGAAGCTGAAGAGGTGTTCACCGCGGCCCTGCTGCATGATGTGGGCAAACTGGTTTTAGGTGGATTTGTCAGTGAGGATTTGCAGCAGATCGAGAAGATGGTCCAAAAAGGCATTGCCTTTGAGGTGGCCGAATTCATCGTCCTGGGAATCGATCATGCTGAGATAGGGGCACGCATATTAAAAAAATGGGCCTTTCCCGAGGATCTCGTCAACGCCGTAAACTGGCACCACAACCCGGAAACCTGTGACCAGCAGTGCACCCTGAGCGATATCGTACATATCGCCAATATTCTGGGGCTGATGGTCGGCTTTGGCAAAGTCCACGATGGGCTTGCCGTTGAGCCGGCTGCCGAGGTAACCGACCGGCTCGGACTTCGGCCGGCTCATCTGGAGGCCCTGGCTGAACAGACCCGGGAGGGTGTCGACAAACTGACGGATACTATCCTGGCTTGATGAAATCCGTCCACGCCCATTGCACCTGTCCCCCTTCTTCCCGGTAGCCCAGATGGCCCCGGGCAACTGCCTCCTGAAGGGCGGCGGCCAGCGCGTTTTTATCAATTTTAGTGTTATCTGTGATGCGGTGAACCAGCCCGTCAAAAGCGTCATTGCTGGAAGTGGGCGCGGTTTCATTCTGCCAGCTCCCTTTTTCTTCGATGACGCCTTTTATCATCAGGTCATAGAGCATCACAATGCGTTCCAGGTTTTCCAGTTCCTGGATTTCCGCAGGTGTCGCTTTTTTAAGCGGCATTCGTTTCTTTATGTCCGCCAGCAGCTGATTGTATTCATCTTCCCAGGCGATCACGATGTCATCCAGCATTTGCCGGTTGACCGCCGGCGTTTCAACGATGGCGCGATTGGCATGATACTGGGACCAGTCGTCGGTCAAAATTTTAATTCCATACTGCTCGCTTTTTTCGCGGACCTCGGTGCCGGGAAACGGCGCCAGCAGGTGAAATCCGTAACCCAGGCCAAGTTCTTTGAGCCGTTGGCCGAAGTCCATGGTCTCTTTGATGGTTTGCGGGGTTTCCCCCGGCAGACCGAGAATAAAGGAGGCAAAGGGGGTGATTCCCGCTTTGCTGCACATACTGACGGCGGCAACCACCTGATCCAGGGTAATCCCCTTTTTGATGGTTTTCAAAATCTGCGGGTTGGCCGACTCAATGCCGAAACTGACCGCACTGCAGCCGGCGGCTTTCATGGCAGCCAGAACTTCATCGGATACGGTGTCCACCCGGGCAAAAGAGGTCCAGGTCACCTGCAGCTTACGCCGGAGGATTTCTTCGCAGACGGCCAGGCAGTGGCGCCGGTTGGCGGTAAACAGGTCATCGGCGATGTTGACCTGGTGAAAATCCAGACGGCTCAAATATTCAAGCTCATCGACCACCGCCCGGGGGTTGCGGTAGCGAACCCGGGCCCCTACCATTTTACGACCCACGCAAAAAATGCATTTGAAGGGACAGCCCCGGCTGGTGGTCATGCTGATCGGCATTTTCAGGGCCCGGTACCTTCCCAACGGCAGTAAATCCCGGGCGGGAAGGGGTAGCTCATCCAGGTTTTCGATGAGCGGTCTTTCCGCGGTAAGGCAGATGTCGCTTTGCCGTCGATAGGCGATTCCCCTGACCCGTGACAGGTCGTCGCCTTTTTCCACTGCCCGGGCCAGTTCCACCAGGCCGTGCTCACCTTCGCCGAGCACGGCGACATCCAGCGGCGGGTGATCTTCGAGTGTCTGCTGGGCACAAAAGGTGACATGGGGGCCGCCCATTACCGTAACGATGTTGCCATCTATTTTTTTGACGTCCTGCAGGACTTTCATGGCATTGTCAAAAGTCATGGTGACGGCGGTGATGCCCACCATCCGGGGG